>JAQURP010000034.1 GCA_028715545.1 Methanocellales archaeon
CCTCAAAACTCACAGTCCACTTATAATTGTTATAGTTAAGTCAAAAAACTCCATAACTAATCTACCATATTCAATCAATCCATATCTTGGGCGTAGGCGCCGTCTCTCTTTTGTGCTTGTTCTCTTCGACGCGTTGGAGGATCCTTTCCATAGTCTCCCTCGAGATATTCAACTCCTTTTCGATTGCTGCATATCCCTTCCCTTCATCGATCCGTTTCGTCAAAATGGCATCGACCGACTCGTAGGAACTCCCCAACTCTTCCTCGTCCGTCTGACCGATCCACAAGCCTGCAGAGGGTGTTTTTTGGATAATTTGATCTGGAACCCTTAGGTACATAGCAAGTGCTCTGACCTGCGTTTTGTAAAGCTCTCCGAGTGGAAGTATATCCACACCTGCATCACCGTACTTTGTGGTATAGCCTAAAAGGATCTCAGTTCTGTTGCCAGACCCGATCACGAGACGATTTAGCAGATTAGCATAATAATATAGGATGCACATCCTTATGCGCGCTTTAAGGTTGCCATTACACACCCTTTCATTAGGATCATAATTTGGGATAGCAGATTCAAGGATGTCCAGTATCCCGGAAATTTCAATGACCTTATGCTCGATACCGAGCTTTTTTATTATGCCTAGAGCGTCGTAGATGTCATCTTCCTTGGTGATGCCCTTTTCTGGGAGCAAGATGCCTAAAACGTTTTCATTACCAAGCGCTTGGGCAGAAAGAAAAGCCGTGACACTGGAATCTATGCCGCCACTCAGCCCTAAGATTGCACCTTCAGCATTTGCATTTTCTACGCTGGTTCTGATAAACTTGGTAATCTTCTCCACTAGCTCCCTAAGATCGGTAACTGTTGATGTCACGTCATATACCTTCCAGCACCATTCTGAGTTTATCTCCTGCTTCCTTTGCCTTACCCTGCTCGTTTTGAAGGATGAGTAAGGGCACGCCCGTGAGTACGGAGCATGCAGCTGCATACATTCGATTGAGGCGCTGTTGCTCTATGATAGGCTCCTCCCTTTTTCTGATGCTCTCATCCTTTATTCTTCTAGCAGTTATGCCTTCCTCACTGGATTCGACCACGACGAGTAGTTCCAAAGGCAATTTTTTGAGCACATGATGCGGCAAACCAGGATAATAGCCTTGGGGCTTGAGAACACTGCAATGAGTATCTAATATGACGTTCATCTCCTTTGATTCTGAGGATATCTTCTCGGCAGCCAACTCCTGTATAACTTTATAGGTTTCAAGAGGCATTTGCGTCCTCATCGCATCCCTATGTTCTACCAGCCCGGCCTCCTTAGCAGCATCAAACATGTAGTCTCCGAAATTCATTATCTCGTATTTTTCTTTGATACCTTCGAGCGCAAATTGCACCACAGTGGATTTTCCTACGCCAGGCACTCCCGTTATTGCAACCAGTTTTCCCATTCTTATCCCTCGGAATATAAACTTTTAAACCTTTGAATCTAATCTGATCTAAAGTTCCAATTAACGTCAAAGCAGCCCCAACAAGTAGGATCGTACTTGGCCTGGTTTGATATAAAACGTTCGCCATGCTCGATCCCAACCATCGTGCATCCTGTCCTAGGCCTTAGCTTTGTCTGGGCTATACTCTTTCCTTCCAGTGATCTGCTGACTGGACATCTGGTAACTTTAAACCCCTCTGCCAGCATAATCTCTTCTTCTACAACTATTATTTTTGCAAACATCTAGCCCCCAACCACTGACAAGGATGGACTTAGTCTGCATCAGCCCAGTATGGCTTGTCAATGGAGCGTTCATAGTTAGCACGGGATGGCATCTTTAATTGGGAGTTCATCTTCCTTGAAATGAGCGGTGTATATATGTATATTTTCAAGTCCGTATTTAATGTAATTATAAGCGTGGAAGCATCAGTGATCTTTGCTTTCGTCTGTTGAACTGCCTATTACTTGATTGACGCCTAGGATTTGTTTCTTGTCGATTTGATTACATGATAGGGTATATTCCTTGCCTTCATCATTTCTTAATTAGAGTCCAAATCAATATATCTTGTGATGGAAAAATAGCTTATGACAGAAAAGGTTAAAAAGACGGAAAAGGTTAAAAAGGATGTGATGTATTTAGTAGAAAGCATCGAGATACCTATTACTGCTTTGATGGTGGTGGTTTGCTAATAGTATTTGACATGGATAACACTCTCGTCGATGTTGAAATAATCGATGAGCTTGCTAAAGCTGCTGGTGTGGGTGAGAAGGTTGCCGAAATCACCAGAAAGGCTATGCAGGGCGAAGTTGATTTTGGAGTAGCCCTTACAGAGAGAGTGCAACTTCTCAAGAATTTACCTGAAAAAGACGTCATAAAAATAGCAGATAGCATACCTATCATGAAAGGCGCCGAGCGGTTAATCAAAGAAGCAAAATCCATGGGATACAAGACAGCGATGATATCTGGAAGTTTCATGATTTTTGCGCAAAAGGTCGGAGAAAGACTCGGCATAGATCACGTCGTTGCTAATGAGCTGGTAATAAAAGATGGCGTTGTAACTGGGGAGGTAACAGGACCCCTGATGAAACAAGAGTCCAAAGAATTTGTGCTCGCAGAAATCGTAAAATCAGAGGGATTAGAGTTCAAGGATTGTGTAGTCGTGGGAGACGGAGCAAATGATATACACATGTTTAAGAATGCCGGACTATCGATAGCATTTGGCCATAATCCAGTATTACGCGACATTGCAGATGTGGTGATAACCCAGAAGGACCAAGAAATGATAATCCCCTTATTACCTAAGCCAAGACAGGACATGCTAGAAGAACTACAAGAAAAGAAGGAAAAACTGAAAAGCGAATCAGAAAGACTCAAAGACAAGCGAAACAAACTTAACCAGAGTGCATCTGAGCTATCCATAAGAAGAGATGAGCTTAACCAGAAAGCAAGAGATCTAGTGATCGCTGCACAAGCCTACAAAAAAGAGAGGGATGAATATAACGAGAAGGTGAGTGAGCATAAAGCAAAGCGAGACGAGCTAAATGAAAAAGCGAACAAAGTCTATGCTCGATTGGATAAATTGCGCAAAAAGAGTAATGCAAAAGGGTCATCTATCGAGGAGCTCAAGCGAGAAATCGATAAGTTGGAATTTAAACAACAGACGGAAGTAATTAGCACCAGCAAAGAGCGTCAATTGGTTGAGAGGATCTCCTCTCTACAGGAAAAATATCTGAAGAAAAAGGTTCAGTTGGAGCAAGATATAGAGCTCAAAGCACTTTTAGAGGAGGCACAAAATCTCTGGAATCAAGCCTCCGAATATCATGATAGGGTCACTGAGTACGCAAATTTGGCGCAAGATAGGCACGAAAAAATGATTGCTGCATTCAGAGAGGTTGACCAAATAAGGACTGATGCAGATGTCATCCATAAGGATTTCGTAAATGCGCAAGAAAATGCCGATGAAATGCATAACGAATTCATAAAGACACAAAAAGAGATTCGTGACTTTGATAAGCTAATAGGCAGCATAAAGAGAAAGAGTCAAAAAGATAAAGAGGATAAAAAGAGGCGCGATGCCCAGAAAAAAGCTGAAGAGATATATGATAAATTCAAAAAAGGTGAGAAATTAAATACAGAAGACCTGCTTTTGCTTCAGCGATCGAAGCTGCTTTAGATGCTTCCTTAATCAATTAATTAAACCGTTTAACCGTTAACTAAACCAAAAGAAGGGGCGCTCTAATGAATTTAACAAAGAGTTTAATAAGCAGCATTAAAGGTTATTCATTAATTTTATTTTGAAATTCCTGATTCCAATAGATTGGTGTAACAAATGGCGCCAATGATAAGTGAGAAGCTCTCTTTCTTTTCCCTATCTTTAAATACACCCACTAATACACTGCTAATTCATTAAGAATGTCCGTTTTTGAAATGATTCCTATCGCTTCTTCTCCATCAGTCACTATCAGAAGCCCCACCTTATATTTATCTAAGACCTTGATCGCTTCATAGAGTGGTCGGTTACCATCGATCGATATGGTGGACTTGACCATTACATCCCTGACTTTAGACCTGATCTTTCCATCTGCTAATGCCCTTCCGATGTCCTTGAACGTAACTATCCCAATAACTTTCTCATTCTCCTTCACCGGAGCACCGTGGATATTTTGTTCAGTCAATATAAGCGCTGCTTTCTGCAAAGTTGCATTGGCATCAACATAGAGAATTTTCTTGGACATGTACTCTTTGATAGGCTTTTTTGGCAATGAGACTATCTCGTTTATATTACACAATACAACGTTATCGGTATCATCCCGCCCATACACCTCACCCCTGATGACCAAATTATTCACTGGTGTGGGTCCGACTTGGATTTTGTCCCCCGTATGGATATCATGTGTATCTCCAAGAACCTTTACAGCGGCACGACATAAAATAGGATGTCTTAGGGAAGTAAAATCAATATCTGAGACCGTTGCACCTTCGATCAAGATGCCGTTTCGATATATGCAAACTATCGCTTCCTCATCCAATTTATCAAGACTAACGGCTTCGTAAGCATTTCCAGTCGGCTTGTATCCGCCCTTCGGTCCCGGAACACCCTCCACTAATTCAAGTGCTTTCATTGATTGCATCTGATTTCGAACTGTACCTGGACTGCGACCTATAATTTCTGCTATATCCTCGCCTTTAATCACTTCATTTTTCTTTCTGGATAGGTCTATCAAAGCAGTAATAATCTGTTTTTGAATGGGCGTAAGTTCCATAGTAATGCCATATCATAATGATTAATAGAGACATATATACCTAATTGATGAATGTATTTCATTTATTAGGTTTGATAATAGAATAGAAAATCGTTCAATGCTCTTGCCAAGGAATGAATCGAACTTTCTTTCTGGCAAATCCAGCCCCTATATTTGCAAAAAGTATCCGATCATAAATCCCAGTATGGTGCCCGTATTTAAGAATGGCAAGCCAGCTTGTGGTTTCTCCCCCCGTGAGAGACCTATCAAAGCTGCAAAGCCCACCAGCGATCCGATAATGGCGCCTAGTGCTGGAAGATTAACAAACCGTGTGGAGATTATGAAGACCTTAGCAGATACTACCAAGACCGTAGGCACTACGACATCACCCAATCCTATGAAATAGGCGTTTTTTTCATCTTTTGGGGTTTGATCTAAAAACGAATAACCCCATCTCTTGGGAATGATGAACAAAATTGGAGTTCGAAGATCTAACATACCCTCAGCAAGCATGACCATATGTTTTGTCTGATATACTGCGATGGCATCATATACAGCCAGTATGATCAACAAGATCAACGTAGGTAGGATTGCAAGCGAGATTCCAAACATAGCTGCCGCCCCAGCCCCTATTAATATACCAGTGATGTCAATGATGTACCACTCCGGATATTTATATAGCAGGAGTGTAAGCGCTGTCGTCAGCATAATTGAGCCGATAAAGGAGGTGGTTGGCGGTGCGATCATAGATAGTATCACAAAAAATACAAGATATAATGTGAATGCCACAACTACCAAAATGATGAGGCGAATAACCCACCTTAGGTCTAGTTTTATTATCAAGAGCATAAAAAGCGTGAAGGCTAGGATCATGCCCATATACCATATCGGATTCAAAATAGATTGTGGGTCTTCAAAAGCTTGCATATGTTGGGCATTTAGCGGATCAACCAGCAACAGTGCAATGACCTGCACGGCTAAAAGGAAGAGACACATGCTACCTAGCAGTAAATGGTCCTTGATTCTTTTCAAGTTGTTACCCCATTATTATTAAATACCTTGGAGAATATGATAGCATGGTCAAAGTTAAACTTTACCGATTGGGGTGGAAAAGATATGGAGTCAAAAGACCTAATATTTTCAATTGTGATGGTGGCGTCTGCATTCGTGCTCACTTTTAGATGGATAGAACAGTATGGCATGGGTGATGCAGTAGTTATATTATCTGCAATGGTATTGGTCGGAGCGTTAGCTGCGATGATACTGAGTGTGAACGTCAGGCTGAAGTCGATAGAAGACCAGATAGACTCCAAAGAAAGATCACTACGAGTTAACGTCCAAAGCGTTGAGGAGGGGGTGGAGCGCCGGTTAAACATGATGGTCAACAGAGTCAATGAGACAATGGAGGAACTCTCAAGGCGAGCATACCGGTAATCGTTCCCCGTTTTCCAATTATTTTTATCTGAAGTATCAATTTACCTGGACCTTTTCAAAGATAGTGTTAGCTTGCACATAGTTAATTAACACCAACCCATAGCTAATAACAACTGTATCTTCTATTATGTTAACTAAGTAAGTTTATCATACATACATAAGTAACTCGAGAGAGAAATATGGGAGCAGATCTTAGGGATATCATCGAAAAAAAGGAAATCGAACTAAAAGAGTTGTTCGGGAAAACCGTGGCCATAGATGCCTACAACACCCTGTACCAATTTCTTAGCATCATTCGCCAACCAGATGGAACTCCGCTGATGGACTCGCAGGGGAACATTACATCGCATCTCTCTGGACTTCTGTATAGAACCACAAACTTGATCGAGTCTGGCATCAAGCCCGTATTTGTTTTTGATGGGAAACCACCAGAATTCAAAGCTAAAACGATCAAGGAAAGGGCTGAGATAAGAGGCGCGGCTGAAAGACGATGGATCATGGCAAAGACCCTCGGCGAGGAGGATGCATTCAAATACGCCCAAGCATCTTCAAAATTGGATTCTCAAATAATCGGAGATGCCAAAACTCTTCTGGGTTATATGGGAATTCCATGTGTCCAAGCCCCGTCTGAGGGAGAGGCACAAGCTGCATTCATGGCAATCAACGGTGATGCAGATGCAGTCAGTTCTCAGGATTATGATGCGTTGTTGTTTGGTTCACCGAAGCTGGTCAGAAATTTGACGATCACTGGACGCAGGAAATTACCAGGAAAAAACATATACATCGATGTAAAGCCAGAAATGCTCGAGTTAAACTCAATATTGGATACGCTGAATATTACATCCGAGCAGTTGATAGATATCGCCATACTCATAGGCACAGATTACAATGATGGGATCAAAGGCATAGGACCGAAGACGGCATTAAGATTGATTCAAAAACATAGAGCAATCGAAGTAGCGCTTGCAGAGTTAAATGAGAGTGTTGAGAATTTTGACACTATCCGAGAATCGTTTCTCTATCCAGAAATAACCTCTACATACGAAATAGATTGGAAAAAACCCAAAGAAGAGCTCATCATAAAATTCCTCTGCGATCAACATGATTTCTCTGAAGAGCGAGTTGAAAAAGTATTAGAACGTTTGATTGAAGCTTCCACTCAAAAGCAGAAGACATTGGACCATTGGAACCCGTAAATATAAAGGAATGGCGGGACTTGACCCTCAAACTACTTTTCGATTACTCGCTTTTTCACCCTTTGGGTCTTTTTCCTACGTGTCTCCCTTCATACCTTACCACTAAGGCATTTATTCGCGTCCTTCCCTGATTATCAACTCAGGTTATACACGACACTCATCGCCCGTAAGCGATGATTTTGGTTTCATCGCAGGCTTCATCCCGCCAATAAGTGTCATAGTTTCCGGATGTTAAAAGGTTGTTGGTGCACAGTCTGGTATATATCTTGGTAACAAATTTTAAGTACAGCCCCGTGCATTTATATATGAGATGGGGATGACCACGAGGCGTAAGCAGATTGCATTAATGACCGAAGATTTTCTTGTTCATCGATCTATCGTGGCAGAGCTGAAAGCACGTAACTTGAACTTTATAACGCTCTCCCCCAAGGATCCTATACCCTTTAGCGTCAGAGCAGTCATCACAACAGAAGATGAGCGCGATGAGATAGATTTTGATGTTGATAAAATCATAATTGCCAAAAAACTCTCTGCGACCATAGATAGGGCTCAGCTGTTGCTTGAGAGACATAAATATGAAAAAATCATAATCGGCATCGATCCAGGCAAATATTCCGGCATCGCCGTAATCGGGGATGGCATGGTCATATCTGTGCATCAAGTATCATTTAGTAGAATTGAAAAGATAGTACGTGAAATTTTAAATGAAAAATCAACCCAAGATGTAGTTATAAGGATTGGACACGGTGTTCGTCTTTTGAGTACGCAGATAATAAATACGCTTCTTACGTTAGGAGTGGCCATAGAACTTGTAGACGAAAGTTTTACCACACCCACTTTGGGAAAAGGAGTTAGAAATCAGATTTCTGATATAGTGGCGGCAATCAACATAGCCCACCTGGAGGGCATTCCAATAGACAAAAAACAAATTGAACCTTCCAGAAAAGAAATCCAGCTTGTCCAAGAGTGGAGTCGGGAGCGATCCAATGGCATGTCTACTATTTCCCGGAGATTGGCTCGGCAGGTCGCCAAGGGAGAGCTGACCCTAGATGAAGCGATATCACTAAACTAAACCTTAAATCCATATTTTCCGATGAGTGGAACAAATACCACCCCACCACACTCCTTTTTGATAATTCCGTTTCTTTTCTCAACCAAGTAGAGATTTTGAAAAGGTCTTCCAATGGGTATCACCATCTTTCCACCGGATTTTAGCTGACCTATTAGAGGAGGGGGTATGTCTGGAGCCGCGCATGCCACGCTGATTCGGTCATAGGGCGCATGGTCTGGGAGACCTAAAGTGCCATCTCCTACAAAAACAGTAACGTTTGAATAGCCAGCAGTCCGGAGGTTTTCAATCGCAGAATTAACCAGTGAAGATAGTCGATCAACAGTATAAACATGTCCTTCTCCAACCAACTCAGCCATAACAGCGGCATGGTAGCCACAACCAGCACCTATTTCCAGTATGCTCATCCCCTTTTGTATATCCAATAGGTCGCACATCATTGCGACCATGTGCGGCGCTGAGATGGTCTGGTTTTCACCTATTGGAAGGGGATGGTCAGCATAGGCTTTTTCCCTATAGAGTGGGGGGACGAACAGGTGGCGTGGGATTTTTTTCATCGCATCCAACACCCTTTCGCTTATCCCATAAAACCTAAGTCCTTCCACTAGCCTGGTCCGTTCAGTCTCGAATTCCATTGACATTTGTATGATAATAACTAAGAGCAGAGAATACAAATAGTTAGTTGTGGCCATAGAGATCATTCACGCACGTGGGCATCCAAATATCCTAGCAAGACATAAAACCACTTTTGAGATCACCAAGGATGAAGATATATCTGAGCGTGCAGATTGCATCATAGCCGTATCAGCAGATAAAGGCGCAATGGATCTTTCAACTCAATTTAAACTGCTCGCGAGACTGCCAGATACACAGATAATAATGGAACTTAGCTCGGAAGGATTGCATGAGCGGATAATTGGACGCGGGCATCCGAATTTGACGTTTTCGCACAAAAATGACCTAGTCGGAAGAATAGGGCCATACACCTGCGGTAGAACGCTGATGATTCATGCAGATAAGGCTGCACTTCACCTTGGCCAAGGTTTTGTAAAAAAGATACAAGCGAGAGACGTTGAGATTATTGTCAAGTTAATCGCGGAGCCTATACAACACGAATTCTAAGATTATCATTGAGGCAACCATACAAACCGCTAACATGGAAACCAGCATTTCCCAGCTAGGACCATCGCTGGTACCATATATGGCATACGCATATCGAATGCCACCTACTATCGATACGATGACAAATGTAGATGAGGTTCCAATAACCCCCCCACCAATTAGGGACTTAAGTTGATGTGCACCCCTGCTGTTGAAAAACGCGGAGCCCATAATGAATGAGATCGCTCCGATCATCAACACAAAGGCTGGGTGAATAGGACTGCTGTCAAACTCAAACATGTATATGATTCCAAATGCGATCCCAAGCATGACCAGTGCCATGGCAACGGATATTGCTAGTGTCACGACAAAATAATTGCTCCGAATTTGCTTCAGAAGCGTACCACCGAGTTTATCAGTCCGGATTTACCTCCCTCCCTCAAACCATATATGTCGTTATGGTTTATAAATTAAGTTATCTTATCTATCTTATCAATATAGATAAATAAATCTGTACCTTATAATCGATCCCATAGAGATTCTACAGAATGTCAGGTTGATCACCCATACTAAAGGGGATAGAATGTACAGGCATTTTATCATTAAAAGCTCTGTGATGTTTACCCCCATATAGGGGTATACAACTTTTTAGTCTATCAATCATCGTAGCGCTAACCACATCCGACTTAGAGGTATCTAACTCTTGATAATCGAAAGTGCAGCACTCGTGCCTATTCGTGTAGCACCAGCTTTGACAAGAGCGATGGCATCCTCGTATGTGCGGATTCCACCAGATGCCTTAACAGCATTTCCAAATACACTTCCCATTAGTTTGACATCGCTAACTGTAGCTTTGCCAGAAAAACCAGTAGACGTTTTCACGAAATCTGCACCTGCCTCTTTGGCAAGCTTACATGCATACACTTTCTCCTCGTCTGTTAAAAGCCCTGTCTCGATGATCACTTTGACGATAGCATCTCCAGCAGAGTTCACAACTGCGCTTATATCCTTTTTAACGGCCTCATAATCGCCAGATTTCAATGCGCCGATGTTCATCACCATGTCCACCTCTTGCGCTCCATTTTTGAGTGCGTTTTTCATTTCGAATACCTTGGTCTCAGTGGTACTTGCCCCAAGCGGAAATCCTATGACGGTGCACACCTTTATGTTGGTTCCACCCAGCATTTTCGCAGCCAAGGAGACATGAATGGGATTGATACAAACAGATGCGAAATTGTGCTCGATGGCCTCAGAGCAAATCCTCTTTATGTCCTTAGCGGTCGCATCTGGCTTTAGAAGGGTATGGTCGATCATCCTTGCCAGCTGCTTTCTCGTGATCTTCATCTCACCACCATTGAGCAAAGATATTTTACCTTACAGCTGTGCTCGATCATAGATGTTATGATGTACGCTTCCTCCAAGGTTTTCCCTGTTGTGAAAGTGCCATGCCCCCTTACTATAACGCCCTTGTAATCCCGAAGCAAACTGGATACATCATCGGCAAGTTTTTTTGAACCTGCCTTTTACCCTCGATTATAGGTATCTCGCGGAGATAGTACAAACCTTCACAGTCCACGGGGGTTATTTTATCTTGACTCAAAATCAACGACTCGACCACTGCATATATGGGATGTGCATGGATTATGGCAAGTGCTGATGTTCTTTGGTATACCGCCTTGTGAACCTTCGCTTCCATCGAAGCTACCATATCAAAACTTTTGGGTTCTTCGATATCTATCTCGACAACACTGTCCTTAGAGATGTTATCTAGCATTGCACCTCTTTTGGTTATGAGCATCTTGTTGTCGATCCTAACACTGATGTTGCCAAAGTGAGATTTAACTAAGCCATCCCTTACAAGCTTCTCTCCGAACTTTGCCATCTCTTTTAACATTTATCTCTGTGGCTCAATAATCACCTTAAGAGATTCCTTAGCATCTGCCACAAGCTTAAAACCCTTCGATGTGTCCTTCAAGCCGAATTTATGAGTTATCATATCCTTAACATTGATCTTTCTAGAACCTATCAATTCGATAGCTGTTTGAATGTCTTTAGGACCGGCACCATAGGATGTCATCAGGGTTATTTCATTGCGCCAAAGCTCGTTCATAGGAACAGGGACATCAACATCGGGCTCAGGCACTGCAAAAAATAATACAGTGCCGCCTCTATCGACGGACTGAATTGCCTGCAAAGCCGCTGGAAGTGCCCCGGTGCATATTATAACACGGTCTACTGGCCTTCCTTCATTCATCTTACGCACTTCAACTGGCACATTTTCCTTGGCATGTATGGTCGCATCTGCTCCGAATTTTTTTGCTGCCCTGAGACGATAGTCAATCATATCCGTAGCAATGATTCTCTCTGCACCAAGTGCTTTAGCCAACTGTATATGCAGCAATCCAGAAATACCGCTACCCATAATCAATACACTCAAGCCTGGTTTCATATTTGCCAGTCTCAATCCTCGCGCAACACAAGCCAATGGCTCGATAAAAGTCCCTTCATCAAAGGATATCCCTTCAGGAAGCAAAAACACACCCATTTCAACATTTATTTGCGGCACCCGGATAAACTCTGCAAAACCACCAGGATCATAGTTCGTCTTATGCAGAGTTTCACAAGCAGTTTGATGGTCGCTGAGACAATAACGACATGTGTTGCAAGGAACATGATGAGAAACGAAAACTCTATCACCTTTTTTGTATTTCTTTACATCCTTTCCCATCTCAACAATCTCTCCGGTAATCTCATGACCGAGCACCAGAGGTGCTTTTCTAATGCGGTACCATTCCATTACATCACTGCCACATATGCCGCTGGCAATTACCTTTACCAAAAGCTCCCCCGAAGATATTTGAGGTATAGGCATCTCCTCTAAGCGAACATCATCGTTACTATAATACATTGCGACGCGCATCAACAGCTTTAATGGTTTCTGGATTAAAGGATTTTTCGGAGTTTGACGAGATGGCGCAAATTTCTCTTACTTGTTCGTTGCTTATGGAAGATCAACTAAAATAATAATTTTACATCGATCTTAATCTTCTTATTCTTTCATCCAAGGGTGGATGTGTTGACCAAATTGAGTTACGTAAAGCCCTCTTATAGGGATTTGCAATGTAAAGCGGAGCAACTGTCTTAGAACCTTTTGGATCATCGGGTAAATCATTCTTTATTTTCTCCAAAGCCGCCGCAAGACCGTCGGGATTACGGGTAAGATATGCCCCATCTGCGTCAGCAAGGTATTCTCGTCTCCGCGAAATAGCAAGATAAGTGAGCCTCGAGAACAGCGGCGCTAAAACAATGAAAATAATAGCGACTATAATGAGGACTATTCCACCGCCACCTTTTTTACTTTCCCGTCCACCACCGCCCCATAATAGAGACCTCAATGCTATTTCGGCGAGAATAGCAATGGTTCCAACCACTGCTACAGTAACAGTCATCACAAGAATATCTCGATTCTTTATATGGCTCATCTCATGACCAATAACGCCTTCAAGCTCCTCATTGTTCAATTGCCGAATAGCACCTGTAGTGGCACAGATAATAGATTCTTCCGGTTTCTTACCTGTCGCAAAGGCATTGATATCCTTTGAATCCTGAACATAAACCTTAGGCGGCGGCAAACCCGCAGCGATAGCCATCTCCTCAGCTTTATAAATCAGCATTTTCTCTTCACGAACTTGTGGATTTGCGGGTCTAGCACCAGCAGCAGAAATAACAGTCTGAACAGAAAAAGAATAGGTGATCATAATGTAAAACAATGCTATGGGTAAAGCGATTGCCATAGTAAAATAAGGAGGGGCGCCTAGTGCTAAACCTATGGCAAATATTACACTAAAAAGAAGAACGACCATGAAAATACAGATAAGTACAGTATCTCGCTTGTTTTTTCGTACGTGGTCCTCTAACAGCATTTGTTTTTCCATGGTATCCAACACTTAGAAAAAATTTAGAATGCTACTTTCGGTACTTCTCTAGATGCTTCCGGGATTTGTAACATCTGCTTTTCTTTTTTGCCCATTCTTTTAGCAAATACTACTCCGGGGAACGTCTCTATAGTATTGTTAAATACTAATACTGAATCGTTGAAGTGTTGTCTTGAATAGGCTATTTTCTCTTCAGTATGTGTCAATTCGTCTTGAAGACTTAGGAAGTTCTGACTTGCTTTAAGATCAGGATAACTTTCTGCAACAGCAAAAAGTGTTTTCAATGCCCCAGTTAACATATTGTTTGCATCCATGCTTTCTTGTGGCGTCTTTGCACTCATTATAGAAGCCCG
>JAQURP010000035.1:0-10947 GCA_028715545.1 Methanocellales archaeon
GGCAATGATCCAACGTCTTTTTTCATCATCGTCTCTGCTGCGATGCCGATGTCGACATCAGGCTCTATGGTGATGACTTCTGAGGTCATAAGCGTCTTGATCGGCAGGCCAAAAGCCTCGTCTACATGGCCGGTGATTAGTTCGTTGAACACTTCCCCGCTCCCGAGGAACTTGACGACATCTGTGGCATTTATCATCCCCAATAATACGTTATCCACGACTACCGGCAATCTCCTGAATACTTGACTGACCATGACCTTTGTAGCCTCCTTTAAAGACATGTTTGGAAGTGCGGTTACCACGCGTTCACTCATGTATTCACTGACAGACTTCCCGGTCCTTTTCTCAGCAATAAGGCCCAAGAAGTCGCGCTCAGAGATTATGCCAACTATTTGGCTCTTATTATTTACAATGGGTAATCCACCTGTTTTATACTTGATCATCGTGTTCAATGCATCCTTTAGGGATTTATCCTCTGTCAGTGTTATCACATCGCATTCCATTATCTCTCTGGCCTCAGCATTTATGGCAGCGAGCAGATTTCCACCGTATTTATTCTCTACTAGATTATGGCGCGCTCCTCCGCCAAAAAAATCGATCAGGTCCATGGATGTAACGATTCCTACGAGTCGGTGCGTTCCGGCATCTGCGATAGGTATTCTTCGAAAGCCGTAGGATACCAGCGTTTTCACAATCCCCATGATCGTCATAGTAGGTGGAACAGTGACCACATCCTTGGATGCGACCATCATCACATCTCCCGGACGAGATGAAACTCGTGATTTGAACTCTACGGGCCCTCTATCGAATGGAGAGCTACCCTCATGCCTTCTCATAGTATCACCGCTTCCGTCAAGTCATATCTATCGACTATGCCAACCAATTTGCCATTTTTTTCAACCGGCAATCTACCTATATCATGTTTCATCATCATTAATGCAGCCTCTTTTATTGTGGCATCAGGATCGACCGAGTATATCTGGGTGCTCATTATCTTTTCTACAGAGGGGGACTCATTACCGCTCCTGGCACAACCAGCTCTGATTATGTCTTGGCGAGTGATCATACCTATGATCTCTCTCTTACTTTTGATTACAGGAAATCCAGAATATCCTAATTCGATTATGTTTGCCCATACCTTTGATACTGGGTCTTTAGGGGAAAAAGCTTTGACTTTGGAGGTCATTATTTCCTTTACCTCTTTGTTAGGAACCTTATCGAGATCGATATTTTTAAATATGTCCACCATGCTGACCATCCCCACTAATTCCCTATCTTGTGAGGACCTGACTACGGGCAGTCCGCCCATTTTGACATTTGCCATCGTCATTGCGACGTCTCTTATGTCACATAAAGGTGTAACTATCGGGCAATCTCGGGTAAATCCTTTGACGGTCACATTTGACTTGGTGGATGTAATTTTTAGAACTTCTTCTTCCGTGATAATTCCAGTGACTTTACGAGCGTTATCAACTACCGGCAAACTCCTGAAGTGCGAATCTCGGATCAATTGACGTGCCCTAGTCATGAACTCATCCTCTTTGACAAATACGGGATTCTTAGACATTATGTTTTGGACCTTCATGATTTTTAATCACTCCTACTCTAATCTACTACTAAACTAAAATCCACCATCTTTACAGCTCTCACAGACCAGTGTTCCATTTACGAGCTCTAAAGATGCCGAAAAACCCCCACATCTCTCGCAAATACTTTGTGTTAACTTTTTACTTTCTTGAAAGGAGACGTGTTCACGATTCATCTCGATGATATCTGAAAGGATATAAGTAAGCTCAGAAGAAACTGCAATCATATCGGTATCGGTGACAATACCAACCAGTTTTCCATTTTCGATTACTGGCAAGCGTCTTATGTTTAATCTGACCATTTTTCGTGCTGCATCACTAATGCTTTCGTCAGGTTCAATGGTGATCAGCGGTTGGGTCATTATGTCTTTCAGAGTCACAGAACTAGGCTTCACGTCCTTTGAGATTATTTTTAGCACAAGGTCTCGTTCGGTCACAACACCTATAGGATCACCCCACTCAGTCACGATCAGGCTACCAACTTTTTGTTTTATCATTCTCTCTCCTGCTTCTGATGCATTCATATCCTTCTCAGCCGTAACCACCTCCCTTGTCATGATTTCCCGCACTGACATTTTTGTCTCCATTTCAACACGCCACCATTAGTATATAGTATGATTTGTAGATATAAAAGGGTCACGACCACATCAAATAAATAGAGATATATTATATGTAGAATGTAGGTATGTATGATCAGATGTAAGAGGGGGTAAGATGGGTATAATAAAAGGTATCAAGCGCATTCTGCCGACATGGCTCAAAAAGATATTCAAAAAGAAGGCGACGCGCATAGGTCTATATGGCCCACCAAGTGCCGGAAAAACCACTTTGGCGAACAGGATCGTCCGGGACTGGAGTGGGGATGTGATGGGCTCTGTATCAGCGATTCCACATGAGACTCGCCGCGCCAGGAAAAGAGAGGGTGTGGTAATCAATGCTAATGGTGCTACTGTGACTTTGGACATTGTGGACACACCTGGCTTGGCGACGAAGGTTGATTTTCACGATTTTATGGAATTTGGGCTAGAGGAAGAGGAGGCTAAGCGTCGCGCAAAAGAGGCAACAGAAGGCGTTATTGAAGCCATCAAATGGTTGGACGATCTGGATGGAATTTTGTTGATCATGGATGCCACAGAAGATCCATTCACACAGGTAAATGTTACCGTTGTAGGCAACATGGAAGCACGAGAATTGCCCCTGTTAATCGTTGCAAATAAGATAGACCTAAAGGACGCCTCACCAGCTAGGATAAAGAGCGCATTTCCCCAGCATCCCGTAATTCCGATTTCTGCTCTGGAGGGGTTAAACGTGGATAAACTCTATGAAGCAATAGCTAACCACTTTGGGTGATAATATGGCGAAGAAGACTAAAGGAAAGACTAAGGTGCAAGGGGTTCAGATAGATTTGATATCCGAAGACTTTACATCAGCCATGACCTCCACGGAAAAGATAAACCTTATTCTGGATGGGGTGCTGCAAGGTAACATCGTCATTCTTGAGAGAGGTTTAACACCAGAAGAGGAAGCGAAGTTAATCGAACTAACCATGGCTGAGATTACACCAGATAACTTCGTCGGCATCGAAATAGAAAGCTATCCCAGCAGACAAAAATCCTCTTTTATTGATAGGTTGCTTGGTAAAAAAGTTATAGAAACTCGATTGACAGTCGTAGGGCCTGCGGATCAGCTGAAGACGTTGCGAAGAGATCATGGTTTGATCAGCGCAATGGTTTCTGTACGATCGCAGAGGTAGAAATGCCACATAAATGTACCAGGTGTGGGCAATTGTTCAGGGACGGATCACCGGAGATTCTAAGCGGCTGTCCAAGTTGTGGGTGGAATAAATTTCTCTACGTGATGGGCGAAGATCAAGCTTTTTCAAAGGCATCTACGATAGATGAGCTGATAAGTAAAGCAGAGGTTGATGAAAAGGCGCCTACAGAGGACACCCAAAGCCCTGATACTATCAAAAGGATTGAAAGCATAAAGATACTTGGTCCGGGTTCCTACGAACTTAATATCAAAACCCTGCTCGATCGAAAAGAAATCATCATGGCGCTTAAAGAAAATGGAACCTATATAGTTCACTTGCCATCCATTTTTGGTAAAAGTGTTAAAAAGCCTAAGAAGCGATCAATATGAGTAAGTTATGGATGGCACCGTATTTACATCATCAAAAGTAATGGTGTAATCGTCTGGGAACACTATGAGGAGTCTATCGACTTCCTGTCCTAGTTTATGTTGGCGTATTTGATAAGTCCCAATATCTTGGACCAGCACATCAACGGCAAATATCTCCGCACTATCCTGCGATACATTTTTTATCTCGACATTTTCAAATTCAGCAAAGATGCCCTCTAACTTCGGTTCTACAACTTTGGTGCCAAAAAACAGCATGTAGAATTTAGCGAATAAGTCAAGTTTGTATTTAACGGTAACATTCATATCAGACCCTTCAAAAGTCATAGTAACACTTTCTATGTGAATATAATTGGATCTTTGAGTATCCGTAGCTGACACGATCGGCATCGTAATCAGAAGCACTACTATCCAAATCATGAAAGCTGATTTAAACCTCAAACTTTTTCCCTCTGTTCTATGCTATGCTATAATATATTGACGTCTTCACCCCCTCTGTTACTTTAGTATATTTGCCATGGTATGTATATGTATCTTTCTGAGATGGTATTTTATGGGATCCAGTCGCGCCTAGAACGATAATAGGACGAATTTGATCACCCATAAGATGATCTGTATTTTTTGGTGGGCGTTGAAGCTTTTCGTGCACCTTGAGCATAACACTTATGGGCATAGCACTCACAAAATCCACTATTTCCTTTTCCACAAATCTTGCGATACTATGGTATAACCATCGCCATAACGCCCTTGGCATATCCTGATTCTGTGCTTATGTTATTTATTTATACATATACATGTAACAATCTATCCATGATAGTGGTAATATCGATAGGCGGTTCGATAATTGTGCCCAAGTTGGACTCGAAAAGGTTCATGGAATATGCAGGGGCGATAAAGGAGATAGCAGCTCAACACAGGGTTTTTATCGTCGTCGGAGGGGGTGCTATCGCGCGTGAATACATTCGCATTGCAAGGGATTTAGGTGCGAATGAAGCATTTTGCGATATTATAGGCATCGATCTAACCCGACTGAATGCACGTTTGTTGATTTCTGCTCTATCAGGAGACGTATACCCAACGCCTCCCATGGATTACAAAGAAGCCGAGAGTGCTGCATCATCTGGCAAAATAGTAGTAATGGGTGGCGTCAGCCCAGGCCAAACAACGGATGCTACTGCAGCAATATTGGCTGAATTTGTTGGAGCGAACATTCTCGTTAACGCAACATCAGTCGACGGAGTTTATACTAAGGACCCCAGAGTAGACCCAAGTGCCAAAAAGCTTGATAAGATCACACCAAAGCAGTTGGTCAATATTGTGATGAATATAGAGATGAAGGCAGGGTCAGGGTCTGTGATCGATCCACTTGCTGCAAAGATAATCGAGAGATCTAAGATTCCAACGATCGTGCTAAACGGTACAGATCCGAAAAATATAGTCAATGCTGTTATCAAGAATGAACATGTTGGAACTGAGATTAGATAGGCTCTTCTTCTAAGATTTGATGGTTATGGTAATAGGGGGCAACATAAGACCCCCAAGATTCAGAAAAGGATTCGTTAGATGTTGTACTACTTGGACCATATTGTATCTAATAAATAAACACATCCTCTTAATTTACCTAGTTTTCCTTTCCTCCTGCCGATAATGTTTTAATTTGTGTTGATTGTAATGCCGCCTGGTTTTGAATTGATGTTTAATGGTTTTCGTGGAAAAAATTAATAACTAATGGTGAATCTCTTCCTGGTTGGTAATATTATGATACTCAAAGATAAAGTAGCCATAGTAACTGGTGCTGGATCTGGGATGGGGAGAGTAATAGCCCTGCGTTTTGCTAAGGAAGGAGCAGACATCGTGATCCCTGACATAAATTTGAAAGGTGCACAAAACACGGCTAAAGAAATCGGGGCTATTGGTCGAAAGTCCTTGGTCATAAAAACGGATGTATCTGATTCCTCAGAAGTCGATCGAATGGTACAAGAGGCCGTCAACAAGCTCGGGAAAATCGACATACTGGTGAACAATGCGGGGATTTTCATTCAAAAGCCACTTGTGGAAACCACAGAGTCAGACTGGGATAGAGTATTGGACATCAATCTTAAGGGTGTATTCCTTTGCTCAAAGCGTGCTGTTCCGGAAATGCTAAAGCAAGGTGGAGGCAAGATAATTAACATCGCATCTGTTGCCGGACAAGTGGGCTTCTTGAATTCGTCTGCATACTGTGCATCTAAGGGCGGAGTCATTAATCTGACCAGAGAAATGGCATTGGAGCTGGCGCCAAAAAATATCAATGTGAATGCCATTGGCCCCGGTGTGATAGAGACACCTATGACAAGGGATATGCTGGCAGATGATGCGACCAAGCAGATGTTGATTGGGGCAACCCCATTTGGTAGGGTGGGTCATCCAGAGGATATAACGAATGCTGCGTTATTCCTTGCCTCAGGCGAGTCAAACTTTATCAACGGGATTACGCTGTTCGTAGACGGTGGGTGGTTGACGCAATAATAATAGCAATAGCATCACATCGCCCTCTTGATAGGTATGGGCTCACTTTCTATCCATCGGTCTTCATTTGGGGTTGTTTTTATTGCAAAACAAAAAGCACATCATCATCGTAGGGGCGGGATATGCAGGTCTTCATGCTGCTAGAAAATTAAGCAGTTCTTTGAGTAAGGATACGAGTATTACGCTCATCGACAAAAATGAGGTACATGTCAGATTGTCTGAGATATATGAGGTTGCAGTAAACAGGGTTGAACCAAGGTTGGTAGCAACCCCAATCAAAAAATATGTTAAGCGCACATCATTTTTAAAGGGGGAGGTCAAAAAAATAGATTTCATCCAGCGAAAAGTGTCGACTGATACTGATATATTGAACTATGATTATCTGATCCTTGCAGTCGGTAGTGAACCAGAATTCTTCAAAATTCCTGGAACAAGGGAACACAGTTTTCCATTATGGAATCTAGAGGATGCAAAGAGGATAAAAGACCATATAGAGGGTATGTTTGTCTCTGCTCAGGAGGAGCAAGATGCAGGGAAAATCAGGGAGTTACTCAACTTTGTTGTATGTTGTGGAGGTCTTACTGGCATCGAGGTTGCTGGTGAGATGGCCGAGTGGTTTGTGGCTTTATCCAGAAAATACAACATATCCAAGGATCAAGTCAATTTAATTTTGGTGGAAGCACTGGCCGATATATTACCCACTTTTAGACCCAGTCTCGTCGATAAATCTAAGAGAATCCTACGGTTAAAGGGCGTTCAGATAATGGTAAATTCACCGATTACAAGAGTAAGCCCGAACTATGTAGAACTTAAATCGGGTGAGAAACTCATGACCAGAACTTCTATCTGGGCGGCAGGAATTTGTGCTAATCGCATCATCGATAGTTTAGGGCTAAAGACCTTTGGACGCAACCGAATAGGGGTTAACAAATATCTACAGGTTACTGACCATCCTGAGGTCTATGCAATTGGAGATTGTGCATACTTCACCACCGATGATGGGACCCCCCTACCGCAATTTGTCGAAGCAGCTCTCCAGACGGCAGATTGTGCAGTCCATAACATCATAGCAGAAATTAAAGGTAAAAGTAAGAAGGAGTATAGGCCTAAGATACATGGAACTGTGGTATCTATCGGAAGCAAATATGCAGTGGCAGATATAGTTGGTCTCCCCTTCATAGGGGGACTCACATTTTCAGGCTTTCTAGCAATGCTTTTAAAGCACCTATTTAATATATATTATGTTATCAGAGATCTCGGCGACGTAGGTCTGGCTTTTGAATATATCTATAGTAGGGTTCTCTCAAACCGCCGATAGCTACTTATCTATACGTTTTGTGTACAATATAATATAAATCCTGTTAATCAGAAACTTTAAAATCAATGGATGTCCAATAATAATTATATGATATATGATCCACCAGCCTGTTGTGATATGCGAGGCATGTTATCCTTCATGATCCTCTGGTTGTTATCCAAAAAACAAATGTATGGACAAGAGTTGGCAGGAGAAATAGCTAAAAGGAAGGGGTACATTCCCAATCCTGGAACTTTATACCCAACCCTCACCGATTTGGAGGGCAAAGGGTTAATTCAATCTGAGCAAATCGGAAGAAAGCGCACATATGGGCTCACAATTGAGGGTAAAATCGGCCTAAAAAGGGCATGTGCCTATTTTTACCAAGCCTTTGGAGACATCTTTGAGGATTACAAGGTCATGCAAGACATCACTTATGAATTCTGATAGGTAAGTAGGTATGCCGACCTTTTTTTAATTTAGATTCTTGGTTGGCATCTCGCCCACAATTTGGGTAACAGTAGGTTCACTTTTAACTACTTACGCATTCCTTGAGACAACCCTTAAGTTAATGGCATCAATACAACATATGCAAGAGGTTTGAATGTTAGAGACGCGTAAAAAATACGAGTTCAAACAAAAATTAGAGGAACTGAGGCAAAAAATCGGAAAAGGTACAGAATTAATCACAATCTACATCCCGCCAGATAAGCAGATATCTGATGTCGTGGCGCAGCTAAGAGATGAACATGGTCAGGCATCGAACATAAAATCCAAATCCACTAGGACCAATGTCCAGAGTGCATTGTCCTCAATCATGGCTAGGCTTAAGTACTTTAAAAAACCACCGGAAAATGGAATGGTCATTTTTTGTGGAAACATCTCTCTCGGTGGGGATAAAACCACTATGGAGACGTTGGTTCTGGAGCCACCTGAACCTATTATGTCATATCATTATAGATGTAGTTCTGAGTTCGTACTTACGCCCCTAGAGGAAATGCTTGAGGAACAGAAAAATTATGGTTTACTTGTATTAGACAGAAGAGAGGCAACTATTGGCGTGCTTCGTGGAAAAAACATCGAATCAATCAAACACATGACATCTAATGTTCCCGGCAAACAGAGCCGGGGTGGGCAATCTGCACGCAGATTCGAAAGGTTGAGATTGATATCGATAAACGAATTTTATAAGAGGATTGGTGATAAGGCAAGCGAGATATTTCTTGGGGTAAAGGATTTGGATGGCATTCTTGTAGGTGGGCCAAGTCCGACAAAGGAGGAATTCATCGGTGGAGAATATCTCCACCATGAACTACAACAAAAGATTCTTGGAGTATTTGACATTTCGTATACGGATGAATCTGGCTTGTATGAAATATTGGACGCATCGCATGAAGTGCTTGCTGGTCTAGATCTGATACGGGAAAAGAAGCTTATGGATAGGTTCATGAAGGAGATAGTGACGGATAATGGGTTGGCTGCGTATGGAAAGGATTCTGTCAGGAAAAACGTTAAACTTGGGGCAGTTGATACCCTGCTGATCTCAGAAGATTTGAATGCAGAGCTTGTGGCAGAACTATCACAATTGGCAGATCAGAAATCCTCTTCCATAGAGTTTATCTCAACAGATTTTGAAGAAGGGGAGCAGCTGATGAACGCATTTGGAGGTGTGGCAGCTCTGCTGAGATTTAGGACTGATGTCTGATGTTCCTAGAGTTTAAAAATGGGGTCAAATCTTTATTACGGGGGGCGGTTGAAGCAGCAGGATATGAGGCCGAAGATCTGTGCTTAGGGATGTCAGCATATGCAGATATAGCTTCTTCTGTGGCCTTCAAACTCTCCTCAAGATATGGGGAGCAACCCCAAATTATCGCAACAAAAATCTTTAAAAAAATTCAAATTCCAAAGGGATCCTATGTTAACAAAGCAGATGTTGTAGGGCCCTACATCAATTTTTATGTCAATAGGGGGTTCTTGGAAGATACCATTAAGAAAATCTCCACAGAGGGCGAGAATTATGGCTCTTTGCCCAAAAAGGATGAAAGAATCATCTTGGAGCACACCTCTGTCAATCCTACTGGGCCTCTCCATGTTGGCAGGGGCAGGAATCCGATAATAGGTGACACCCTTGCTAGGATTCTTAGGAGAGCGGGCTACGAGGTCGATACACAGTTTTACGTAAATGATATGGGCAGGCAAATAGCCACTATCGTTTGGGGATACGATAAAATTGATCCGAACACTCTACCAAAACCAGCACGTGAACTTGGTAAGCCAGATCATGATGTAGTAAGGTACTATCGAAGGGCAAATGAACTCATCTCTGAAGATCCGAAAGTAGATATAGAAGTCAACGGGATTCTGGCAAAGTACGAGTCTGGTGACCCTGAGACCATTCAGATATTCAAGAAAGTAGTGGAAAACTGCATGCTGGGTCAAAGACAAACGTTGGAGAGAATCGATATCTACTATGATCGATTTGTGTGGGAATCTCAATTTGTGAGAGACGGATCTGTGGGTAAAATCCTCGAGAAACTGAAAAAGACAAGATATGCCTCTCTAAGGGAGGGCGCATTAACGCTTGACCTAAGGGAATTTGGACTTGAGAAGGACTTCGTACTGACGCGTTCAGACGGCATCACGCTATACACCACCCGAGACATAGCTTATCATCTCTGGAAATTTGATCACGCTGATGTCGTTATAAACGTGCTTGGTGAGGACCAGAAATTGGCAATGTCCCAGTTACAAACAGCTCTTAAAATACTTGGAATAGAAAAGGAGCCTAAAATCGTGTTTTACTCCTTTGTCTCATTGCCTGAAGGTCGGATGTCTACTAGAGATGGCATTGTCGTAGATCTCGACGATCTGCTGGATGAGGCGTTTGATAGGGCTTACATAGAGGTTCAAAAAAGAAGGCCTGATCTACCAGAAAATCAAAAACGAAAGATAGCAGGTATCGTTGGGATGGGTGCGGTCCGATTTGACACCGTTAAGGTGGCTCCTGAAAAAATGATTACTTTTAGGTGGGAAGAGGCCCTTGATTTTGAGAAGCAGGGTGCTCCCTTCATTCAATATGCCCATGCCAGGGCGTGTAGCATTCTTAGCAAAGCCAGCTTGGAAGATTTCGACCCCTCTCTGCTCAAAGAACCATGTGAAGTAGAGTTGATCAAGAAGATGGCTTTCTTCCCCGGCATTGTAGCTTCTGCTGCACATGATCTGAAGCCAAACATCGTTGCCATCTATGCTAGGGAGCTTGCTGAGAAATTCAACCAGTTCTATCTTCATATCCCGGTGCTTAAGGCGGAGGATGACCTGAGAAAAGCGAGATTAGCCCTCGTGGAATGTGCAAGAATTGTTTTGGCTAATGTCTTGAATTTGTTGGGGATAATAGCTCCGGAATCGATGTGAGCTAAT
>JAQURP010000035.1:11047-13727 GCA_028715545.1 Methanocellales archaeon
GACATCTTTTATTAAATCTACCTTGGTTGCACCGGTATGGGCCCAGTTCACAGGAAACTCCCTGATGCGGTAACCCCTCCTCTGCGCTCGAACGAGCAGTTCCGTGTCCCAAAACCAGTGTTGATCTTTAATTTCGTCTAGCAAATCAAACAAAGGCTCTCTTTTAAAAGATTTAAATCCACATTGGTGGTCCTTTATCTTGGATCTTAGAAGGGTTCTTATCAAAGAATTATATCCTTTACTTGCTACACTCCTCTTCCAGGTTCTTTTCGTTTTACTTTCATGTAGCATTCGGGACCCAGTAGCAAAATCGTATCCCTCTCTTATACTGCCTATTAGTTCATCCAATTGTTCGATATCAGTCGCTAAGTCGACATCCATGTAAACCATGATCTCACCGCTTGCATTTTTAAATGCGTTTTTTAAAGCTCCCCCTCGACCCAGTCGAACATCGCTGTGTATATGTTTTATAGCTTCAAACTTTTCTGCTAACTTCTTCGCAATTTTGTCTGTTCCGTCAGTGCTTCCATCCTCTGCTATAATAATCTCGTAGCTCGTATTTATTTTATTTTTATTGAGAATCTCCATTGCCCTCTCCACTGCCACTTCTATTTTATTTGCCTCGTTATAAGCTGGAAATATGACTGATACTCTCATTTTACCTCTGGTAAAAAAAGATTATCAATAAGCCCAAAATAATTAGGGAGTATCCAAGAGTATTGTATATCGAGACGCTCTCTCCTAAGACAGCGAAGGAGAGAAGAAAAACCATTACTAGTATTAGGCTTGTGAAGGCATAGACAAAATTCAGATCTTCTTTGGATAATGCTACCAGCCAAGAAATTGTGCTGACTCCATATAAGAAAAGACCAATTAGTACATATGGATTAAAAACCATTTCCAAGAGAACACTTGGGGATAGTTTGCTCACTTCTCCGACCTGATTCATTCCCAGCTTAAATCCTAACTGTCCAAAGGTAGCAGTAACGGCAGCAAATAATATAAATAAAATTACGTTCATTTTTTTGCACCCTCATTCTTTACTTTAAAATATCCAATTTTCTAGCAATCTCAGACCTTCTTTATATTCATATGATACGGGGTATCCGGATATCACTGGATAATAGATAAGGAACAAAATCAATGTCACCACCAAGTAAAAGATGACGAACCACTTTGTCTTCTTGTTCCATAAATTATTCATCCAATATGTAATAGCAAGGACCATAAAAGGCACATTTGCGTAGAAGTGATATATAAATAATGCCCTTGAAATCGGGGCATATGGGAGCCATTGGGAGAGAAACAGCACTACTATGAACATACAGGTTTTATCTCTATCTCTCACCATTTTTGTGGCTGTTAAAATTAAGAATATTATACCGACCCACCATATAGCTGGATTACCCATCAAAACGATGGTTGAAACGATTCCATCTAAATTATTGCCGTAAATCCACATCGGTTTGAGCATTAAGGGCCAGCTCCACCAAGAGGAGGCAAATGGATGTGATGCAGTAAGAGATGAATGATACCCGTACATAATAAACTGGAGATTTATCACGTCCCCTAAACTATGGCCTGCCAGCATATAGGGTATGTATGTTAGGATATAGATGGTTATCGAAATTGCTAGGGCAAAAAAGATGATTGACAGGGGATAAACCAAGTATCTTTGCACATTATCCTTCTTTTCAATCGATGAAAATTCTTTTAGTTTTAGGAGGACAAACAGAGAAGCCATCCCAATAAACCCGTACAGTGCATACCACTTCGTTGAAAAGGCAAGACCAAAAAATAGGGTGCTTAAAAATAAGGGTAGGCCCGCCTCTTTCCAGCCCTTTTTAAAGATTCCTTGGAAATAATCGAAGAAAAAGTAGAACATTAGGATCAAGAAAAAGAATATAAAAGTGTCTCCTGTTGCTAGTCTGGCTTCTGCGAAATGCATGAAGTCAAATGTCATGAGAAATGCAGCTATAAATCCTCCGAGAGATGTACCGGAAATTTTCTTGCCGAACATGAACATGATCGGGATTAATGACGTGGCAAATAGTACCCCCATTATCCTCCAAGCAAATGGATTGGGACCAAATAAGAGAATTCCACAAGCTATTATGAGTTTACTGAGCGGAGGATGAGTCCACTCAAAAGGCTCTTTGAAATCTAGATGTTCATAAGCAGTTCTCACAAAATATATCTCATCGAAATATGTGCCTGATCTATAGGTAAGAGGCTCTTCCACTAAAACCTGCTCATCTATCAGATTCTTTAACTGCCTTCCATCTGACTGAGCATTTCCATATCTGTCAATTATATCTTTTATTTCGAGTTTCTTTTTGTTGCCAAATATTGCTATTTCTAGGATCTCTGCCGAAGAATCTTCAAAGTCAAATCTGATGTACTGGGCGTCAAAACTGCTTATCGGTACATCATCCCAGAAATAATAGACTCCAGATCTCGCATAATTTATAGAAAAATTCCAATGATCTGGACTTCCACAGTAAATATTGACCTTTGTAGGATTCTCGTCTTTGATTAAAATTGCAATTCTGTCGACGGTTTGCACAGATCCAAGGTCTATATAAAAACTCTCTACTTCGTTTATGGATTGCCACTCTGTTGCTGGCATTTCTGTGGCCCCCAGGTTGAAAACTGCGATAGAAAAAAAGGTGATGGAGAG
>JAQURP010000036.1 GCA_028715545.1 Methanocellales archaeon
ATATTGATTTATCTGTTGGGTTTCACCCAGCACCAAGCACAAGGAACAACATTGGCTTTATTAATTCCTCCAATTGGTTTATTAGCTGCTTGGACCTACTACAAGCATGGTTATGTAAATTTAACTATAGCGATTTTTATTTGCTTGGGTTTTTTTATCGGGGGATTGTTTGGTGCAAAGTTAGCTGTGGGGTTGTCAAATGAAACACTGCGAAAGGTCTTTGGGGTTTCATTGCTGTTAATAGCTTTATACATGATTTTTAAGAGATGAACCTCAACCCACTTCTACTCTACTCCACAAACATCAATGGATAGTCCAGCTCTTAGTCATATCTTATAATTCCTGCGACCTTGGCAACTTGATTTAGGATACAAGGAGTCATGTGCAACTGAAAAAGTTCGCCTTTAGAATGTTTTATAAATTTCAAGTCGTTATTTAAAGAAATATGGAGCTGGGAAAAACGCTATATGTAACCTATAGAAACGATTGGCGTTCATGGCTTGCTAAAAATTATGATAAAGAAAAAGAAATTTGGCTAATTTATTATAGAAAATCATCTGGCAAACAAAGAATACCATACAACGATGCTGTTGAAGAAGCACTCTGCTATGGATGGATAGATAGCAATCTCGAGGGTATTGATGAAGAAAAATTTGCCCAAAGATTTACTCCAAGGAAACCGAAAAGTAAGCTTTCTGAGATGAATAAAGAACGTGTTCGTCGCCTTATAGAACAAGATAAAATGACTTCCATTGGTCTTGCTTCCATAGAACATGTATTTGATGTAAACCAAAAAAATAAAAAATTAACAATTGCCCCCGATATTTTGAAAACTCTTAAACAAGACGATGAAGTTTGGGAAAACTTCCAGAAATTTCCCGACCCATACAAACGTATTCGTATCGGTTGGATAGAAGGAGCCAGAAATCGCCCGAAACTTTTTAACCAGAGATTAAATTATTTTCTTAAGATGACAGCAAAGAATAAAAAATATGGGATGGTACGGTAATAAAATGACGGTGCACTTCTTCTCAACTTCGTTGCTCGACCATGTTGCACTCTCGCCTTCGGATCGGGGGCACATAACAGCGATTAACAGGTTCGGCTCTTAGAGAGCCTCAACCCAAATTTTTACTTCGCAAACTTCTATTAATCGCATAGGTTAGGCGACATGCCTTCTTTATCTTTTAAGTAGTTTTCCAGCTAAGCTTTAAGGATAAGGGGGCAAAAAAAATTTGATATAATAAAATCAAGTCAAATCAACTCAAAAGACATTTAAATACTTACTAACCAAATTTAAACCTATGAAAGGATTTACCGCAAACATCGAAAAAGACACCCTAAAAAACGAAAATTTCCGCAAGGTGTTATACACCTCAAAACACAGCCAACTGGTTCTGATGAGTTTAAAGCCCAATGAGGACATCGGCATGGAGGTTCATTTGGAAAACGATCAATTCTTCCGCTTTGAAAAGGGGCAAGGAAAGTGCATCATTGACGGCAATGAATATAAAGTTGGTGACGGTATCGCCGTTGTCGTGCCTGCCGGGGCGAAACACAATATTATTAACACATCGAATACAGAAGAGCTGAAGATTTATACGATATATTCTCCTGCCCACCATAAAGATGGTATCATCAGGGCTACTAAAAAAGAAGCAGAGGCCAGAGAAGCGGAATTTGATGGTGTAACTACTGAATAGAATAATTTCTTGAAAAGATTTTTCAAGCGGGAAAGTAAAAGGAAAGATAAAAAAATGTGACAACAGCAGATAACAGTGGATAAAAGGCTTCGTTTCACTGCGCCCAGATTGCCTTCGACAACTTCTTTTTATCCACTAAAAGTTATACTCAATCCACCATTACTCCACAGACATCATGGGATAGTCCAGCTCCTCGTCATATCTTATGATTCCCGCGACCTTGGCAGAGCCATATTGTACCTCTATACGCACGTCAAGCATCCTGCCCTCCAATTCGCAATAGCCGAATTTATTCAGCTTATCTTGGACCCTACTGCGATCTATTAAGACCTTTGCGCTTAACACATAGGGCTGAGCTGAGACGCTCTTCTCCATAGCGCGCTCTAAGCTGTCCAGCGTTTCCATGTTGAGGGGTGCGCCCGTATATTGGTGATAAAGCGCCCCCAGTTTGATGCCAAGCTCGAATAACGCACGCTCTCTATCTAGTTGCATATTTCACCTTGTATATTAACGGGCTTAATAGGTAGCATGTGACCATCATAAGGGGGATCAGGTTGACCAAGCGTATATTTTGGACAGAGTATATGACGATGCTGAGGACAAACACAATGCCAACTGACATCAGAATTTTTCTATCCTGAATTTTTGGATAGCTGATGCTGCTTACCATCAACGCTGAGAGAATTAGGTAGGAGCCTGCCAAGATCCGTGGGTCTGCTTTGATGGTGATGAGTAGCGCCATACAGACTCCGCTTGCGGTGACAGGCAACCCAACGAAATCCTTGCTTTTTGAACTTATGTTGAATCTCGCCAATCTCAGCATTCCACATGTCAGATATGCTGCCGTAAAACCAGATGCAATATAGGGGTTTATCTCGTTGATAAGCATGTAACCGGCTATAGCAGGCACGATACCAAAAGATATGAAATCCGCAAAAGAGTCCAGGTTTACGCCAAAAATTCCATTCTCTATGTTTCTTGCGATGAATCCGTCTAGACCGTCTACAAGTGCTGCAACCAGGATTAATACAGAAGCGCTTCTGATCTCTCCCCTTGCCACCATCAAAAGGGCGACGAATCCGATTAGCGCATTCACGATCGTCACTAAATCCGGTAACTTGATTAGCTTAAGAATGTTCATCTATCTCTCCCTCGCTATCACTGATTCTCCTGCTTTGACCCTGTCACCGGGTTTTACGGTGAGTTCGTACTCGGGGGGAATGGTCACTTCCACTCTGGACCCCAACAAGATCGTCCCGATCCTTTGCCCCGCCTCCACTTTATCCCCCTCTTTCACATAGCAAACAATTCTCCTCGCTAGGATGCCTGCGATTTGAGTTACGCTGACATCACCATGCATCGTTTCGATCGTGATATGGTTTTGCTCATTTTGATTTGTATTTAGGAAAGCTGGCCTGTGAACTCCCTTCATGTATCTGATTTTTTTGATGATGCCTGGCAGTGGGGCTCTATTGACATGCACATCACGGAGCCTCATAAATATGGTCACTTTGCTCCCAGCATGCATGACCACTCCATCAGCAGGAGATATAAAGCCTAATCCCTTTGGTGTTCGTTCTGGATCCCTGAAGAACATCATAAAAAAAATTACCAATGCAGCTCCAACGATTGCGATCGGATATATCTTAAGCAACATGGCGCCCATGATTAACACTAGCGGAATCGCTATCCAACCCGTAGAGCCCTTGACCACCATCATCTCCGCATCCTTAGCATACCTGCTAAATCTTCTATCATGTCTACAACTTCTGGTAAGATAAGAAAAACGATATAAGCTATCATAAATAGTGCCATCGTGGACCCTATCTTTGAGAGTACATGATGTGCTATGTAAAAACTATGCTCACCAAACCATTGGTATCCATATGCAGTAATGATGAACATGTTTCTGATTATGTTTAGAACATATATCAATGGAACCGATGCCATGAATGCCTTGAATCTTCGCATAGGGGGTGCATCAACTGCAAAAGTAACCCCAGTAAACAATGCCATGCTTTCGATGCCTGTGCAGGCAAGGATGATCTTGATTTTGTATTCATTCAGAAAGATGTAACTTCCCAGTTTTGTGGCAGGAGCACCTAACAAATTCAATCCCCAGACTGTCTGGGAAGCTACAGTCTCTATCAGCAAATCCTCCAGCAAAGACATTTCAGCAAACGGAAAGTAAAGGAACCCACCGATCACCGCTGCACTGGTTATCGTTAGTAGCGTGTCTGATTGAGGTGATCGGACGTTTAAAAATACCATAAAAATGCAAAACAAGCTTACAAAAATCATCAGTACAGCGTTAAAAAAGTCTGAATTTTCGAGATAATGGGGCGGTTGTAAAGCCCAATGCGCTGCAAAAAACATCCATCCTGAGGCACCGATAAGGTTTTTATTTCTGGGTATGATTATTGCTACCAGAAACAATATGAGTGATATCCAGAGGATTATCATGGTGCAACACCGTTATGAATCATGACTCCAATTATGATTTAGGCGTTTATAAAAGTTAATGAGAGAAATAAAATGATATATGATTTAGCGGTCGATGCAATAATCCTATATGACCACAAGATAGTTTTGATCAAAAGAAAAAATCCGCCATATGAAAATTATTACGCATTGCCAGGCGGCTTCGTTGAAAAAGGTGAGACAGTGGAGAAGGCTTTGATACGTGAAGCAAAGGAAGAAACTGGACTAGATATAGAAGTTCTAAAACTCGTGGGCGTTTATTCCGATCCCCAGAGAGATCCACGTGGTAGGGTGGTGTCTTTATGCTATCTGACAAAGGGGAGTGGTAAGCCCACTTCTGCCTCGGATTCAATTGAAACTGCACTGTTTGATATTTCTGAGTTGCCAGAGCTTGCTTTTGATCATGCAAAGATGATTGTTGATGCAAAGGAGTATATAGATGGATTTTTGTCCAAAGTGCGGTAGCATACTGCTTCCGTCTGCTGACATGTTGAAATGTCGAAAATGTGGGCATGTCACGGCAAAGGAAGGAGGATTTGTCTCCAAGGAGCGCAGACAAGAAAGAGAGATGACGATACTCGAAAAAGAGGAAATGGGTTTGCCCACAACAAATGTGCGTTGCCCGGAGTGTAGTAATGGTACAGCATATTGGTGGCTTCGCCAGCTGCGCTCTGCGGACGAGAGCGAGGTGAGATTTTTTAAGTGCACGAAATGCGAAAAGACATGGAGAGAGTACAATTAGTCGAAGTGTTATTTTTCTTGAAATATCTTGATCGAGCGGTTCCATGATTTATGCAGGATGAAACTTTTGTTTGTTATCAAAATGATTATAAGCTAAAAGTTGGTATCTTTAGGCGGGTGTGGAAAAAATGGTATTCAGAGCAGTTATAGATGCAGATATATTAAAAGACTCGATAGAGGCGATATCCACTCTTGTGGATGAAGCGAAGTTCAAGCTTGGTCCAGAGGGAATAAGTCTCATGGCAGTAGATCCAGCAAATGTTGCGATGGTATCTTTTGAGTTGAGTTCTAAGGCGTTTGATTCTTATGAGTCTACGGAGGGTGAGATTGGGTTAGACCTGATTAAGCTGGTCAATGTCTTAGGAATGGCTAAGAGTTCTGATAAGGTCGGGCTTGAACTAAATGAAAAGACGCACAAGTTGTCGATCTCGATGGGTGGACTTTCATACACGCTCTCACTTCTTGACCCTTCTTCCATCAGAAAGGAGCCGAAAGTACCTTCCCTTGATCTGCCGGTAAAGGCTACTTTAAATGGAAATGACTTGAGAAAAGCGGTCAAAGCAGCAGAGACGGTGAGCGATCATATAATTCTTGGCGTGGATGGAGACGTCCTATTTATGGAAGCTAAGGGCGATACCGATCAAGTTAGGCTTGGGCTGACCAAGGACGAATTGATCGATCTGACTGCATCTGGTCCTGCAAGATCTTTGTTTTCGCTTGACTATCTAAGTGATATGAGTAAATCATTAAAAAAGGTAAATGAAATAACGATTCACTTGGGTAAGGATTACCCGATTAAGATCAATTTCATGATTGCCAATGGAAATGGTAAAGTTGGATACTTACTCGCTCCTAGGATAGAATCATAATAATTATGGATATAGACCTAAAATATGCTTACTATCCCTTTACCTCTTGTGCTTCTGATTATGTGAAGCGTTCTGGCAAATCTATAGAAAGTTTGCTGGATGGAATATTTGGTAGGGATGTTATTAACAGAGCTAAAGAAAGAGTGATCCAATCTATCAGGGGCGATATCAAAAATGCATTTGAAGATAAGGACATTCCAGATATAGTAGATATAGAAAAGGAGTTATTTTCATATCCTGTTGCCAGAATTTTTGTATCTTGTATTGGGGACCACTATCTCATTAAACGATATGCTTTAGCCGAGGCAGAGGCAGCACATGTTCACATGAAAGCTGAAGAGCCAGAATTTCTGGAAAAACTTGCTAGGGAATTCAACATCCAATGTGTGCTCGATAGGCACGATTTCCAAGTCCATTTTGCAGATTATCTCAGGTTTGCATATAGGATGCATGATCCGGAGTGGAAGCTGGTGAATCGCCGCCTAGAGAATGGCTATGTACCTGTAAACAAGAAGGATTTTGTTAGGCTGCTTCAGGAAGCTATAAGTGATAGGATACAAAGCTCTCTTCCTCTGGATCTCTCACACGCCTTGAAGAGTTCATTTTCATCCCATATAGTGGATATCAGCAGGCATTTCGATGAATTAAAGGCAGAATTCCGCTCGGATGATTTTGGGGAGGTCAATTCAGAGTGTTTTCCTCCCTGTATTAAACATATGCTCGCTCTCGTACAGGCTGGTCAGAATTTAGCTCATTCTGCGCGTTTCGCGCTAACATCTTTTCTGGCAAACATAGGGATGGGCGCCGAGGATATAATCGATATCTATCGCGTTTCGCCTGATTTCGACGAGGGACAGACCAGTTACCAGGTTAAACACATCCTAGGGTCCTCTGGAAAGGCCTACACTGCACCCACTTGTGCCACGATGGCTACCTATGGGAATTGTTTTGGAAAAGAACAAATGTGCGATTGGATCTCACATCCGCTAAGCTTCTATCGGAAAAAGCTGGATTATGATGGCAAGGGCGCTCGACAGAGTCTACCACCAATGAGTAGTCTAAAATGACTTTTTTGATTGAGCCTTCAGATAGATATGTAGGTCAAGGCTAAAAACCCTCTCCAGGACTGGTGGTCGTCAGTTTAACATGCTTTACACCTTTCAACGCCATCATCTTCTCCACGATATTCTTGACATCTTGTGATTCACCCCGCACTAGTATGACCTCTAGACAATTTATCTCATCCAAATGAACGTGAAGCGAAGATTCTATAAGCTTTGAATAGTCATGCTCTATGTCAGTAAGCTCGTCAACTAATCCTCTCTGGCTATGGTCGAAGATGAGTGTGATTGTTCCGACTCGATCTCCTTTTTGCTGGCTAATCCACTCATAATCAACGATGTAGTTTCTTATCGCATCCCTGATACCCTCTGATCGGGAAGAGTATCCTCTTAGCGATATAATTTCATCGAATCTATTCAGCAAATTGGCTGGAAGTGATACTCCGATCCTCATTAGGTCCCTCTTCATATTCCTGTATCCTCTTTTTGTCTTAATCTATAGTTCGTAGCAATAAATAACACTTTCGAGGGTTAAATAATGTCATTTTTTGATGCATAAATATTTTGGATATTTAACGAGGTTGTGAAGAAATTAAATCCTAATAAAAATGGCAAATCATATGGTTGAGAAGACATAATGGCCAAAAATAATTCAATGCAATACACAAACTACTTGAATACCCACTCCTTATACGGGGCATTGCAATAACTAGCAATATTGGAATAATCAGCCTTCATCAGTTATTTAGAAATTTCATCCGTCGGAAACGGAGTAGAGAAATATTTTAAACCTTCGGTTTCCGAGGATTTTAACATAAAGATAAATATTATTAAGACATAGTGTTATCTTTATGAAAAGATTTATTACTGATGGCTTACTAATAGCGATAATTAACTCATCGGGGGTTAGGCGATCATGAATTTGCCATCACTACACTCGCTAACCCTCATGAAATGTAAAAAAGGACAATATTAATAACTAAGGTGATAAAATTGCACATACCAGACGGATTTTTAAGCACGCCGATATGGGTGTCTATGTGGGTCATAGCCCTCTTAATCATTGGCTATGCTGTCAGGAGAACGAATGAAAAGCTCGGCGAAAGGCACGTGCCCATGATGGGCGTTCTAGCCGCATTCATATTTGCAGTGCAGATGCTGAATATGCCGGTTGCAGGTGGCACATCGGGGCACATGCTCGGCGGCGTTCTATCAGCCATCTTCCTTGGGCCTTTTGCTGCTACGATCGTCATGTCAACCGTTTTTGCCGTCCAAGCTATATTCTTCCAGGACGGGGGAATCACCGCCTTGGGGGCGAACATAATTAACATGGGGTTGATAGGGACAATTTTGGGGTATTATATATATCAAGGAATAAGAAAGGTGGTTGGAGGTGAAAAAGGGATTTTGATCGGTGCCGGGGTGGCTGGATGGACCTCTTTGATGCTTGGAGCAATATCTTGTGCGCTAATGCTTGGGACCTCTGGAGTTGCTCCTTTAGGAGTTGCATTGCCAGCGATGGCGGGTATACATATGTTTATCGGAGTCATTGAGGCAGGCCTCACGGTAGTAATCGTGGGAATGGTATTAAAGTCTAGACCAGATTTAATGGAACTGCAAAAAATATAGGTGATATAAAATATAGAGGTGATACAAATGAATATGAGGTGGTGGCATATTGGTCTTATCATGGCTTTGGTTCTTGCTGGAGGGGCCTCTCTATTTGCTTCCTCGTTCCCTGATGGTTTGGAGAGAGTTGCAATAGATCATGACTTCATCGAACTTGGTGAGGGGCATGAAGTGATACATTCACCGATGCCTGGCTATGTCGTGCCAGGCATAAGTAATGAAACCTTGGCAACCTCGCTTGCGGGCTTGATAGGAACTCTGATGATATTTGGACTCGTATATGGGCTGGGGAAAGTGTTGAAGGGGAGTTCGGTTAAGTAAAACCCTCTTAACATTTTTTTCTTTATTCTTTACCGGAGTGATTAGTTGGGCGAAAATCTGGTGAATTAAAGTTTTTGTTGGAGTGCTGGAGGGCAAGGGCATGAAAGAAGTAATCGAAATGCCTAAAAGATGCCACGAGAAATTTAGGCAAGGAGTTTGTAGAAATAAAAAGGTGTTTAAAGATGAAACACGACTTCCTAGACAAGTATGCAGAGCTTGATAGCGCAATACATAGCTTAGACCCACGTACAAAGATAGTCTCTTTCTTTTGTTTCATATTCTTAGTGATATCCACTCAGCCGACCAAATTCTTAAATTTTGTATTGTATTTCTTATTGATATTTGGCGTCATTCTGGCCTCGAAAGTTCCGCTGAGGTTTGTATTTAAAAGATCACTGGTTATAATTCCATTTGTTTTGCTTGTAGCGATTTTCATTCCATTCCTCAAGGAAGGAGAGGTCGCAGGTTCATACAACTTCGCATCTCTGCATTTGACCGTAACTTATGATGGACTAACAATTCTGTTCAACGTGCTATCAAAATCATGGCTCTCAGTATTAAGTATGCTCGCTCTTGCATCCACGACGAAGTTCCCCGAGCTTTTAAAGGGCTTTGAAAAACTTGGTCTGCCAAGAGTGATGGTGATGATAATCTCCTTCATGTACCGCTATGTTTTCGTTCTGGGGGATGAGTTGATGCGGATGAAATGTGCTAGAGATGCGAGAAGTTTCGGTGGAAACAGCAAATGGCATATAAAGACAATCGGAAACATAATTGGAATGTTGTTCATCAGAACTTACGAAAGAGGTGAGCGAATTTATATTGCGATGGTTTCAAGGGGCTTCAGTGGCAAGATAAAAATATTGGATGATTTACACGTGAAAAAACTTGATCTATGCTTTATGGTATTCTTCCTCACAATCCTCACAATTATTTGGACGGTGTTATAATTGGCGAAAAAAGTGGTTGAGATAAAAGGATTAGAATATGCGTATCCAGATGGCATTAGGGCGCTGAAGGGGATTAGCTTAGATATTTTTGAGGGAGAATCTGTTGCACTAATGGGACTTAATGGGGCTGGAAAGTCAACGCTGCTATTGCATTTGAATGGCATTCTTCAAAGCGATATTGGCACTGTCGAAGTTTTGGGGATGAAGGTGGATGGGAACCTCAGGGAGATCAGGAGCAAAGTCGGCATGGTCTTTCAGGACCCAGATGACCAACTTTTCATGCCAACTGTATTTGATGATGTTGCGTTTGGGCCGATAAACATGGGTTTTTCTGAGGAGAAGGTGAAAGAAAAAGTCAGGATGGCGCTAGAGCTGGTGAACATGTCGGGCTGTGGGGCAAGGGCACCCCATCACATGAGTTTTGGTGAAAAGAAAAGAATTGCCATTGCCACTGTTTTGTCGATGGAGCCGGAAATACTGGTATTGGATGAGCCGACTAGTAACGTTGACCCAAATGCACGAAGGCATCTGATAGAACTTCTGAATGAACTCGATATAACCAAAATAATGGCAACCCATGACATAGAGATGGTCTCAGATACCTGTGACAGAGCTATCGTGATGTTTGAAGGAAAAATAGCTGCAAATGGGGCTGTAGAGGAGGTGTTAACTAACTCTGAGCTCCTGGAATCACATGGATTGGAGGCCCCAATATTGGTTAAGCTCTTCAGAGATGTTATGCATAGGGAAAATATTCCCTTAAGGCTGAATGATGTGATAGAAAAGCCAAATAAGTATAAAATCTAACTATTAACATGTGAACGAACGAACAAAAGAATTTATCCGAGATAAATTTAGAGAATATTACCAGTCCGCATCCATCCAGCTTCCACCTAGGGTTGAGCAACGAGAGTGGGGGTTCATATTCTTCGATGAGTCTTTTCCAGACATCGTGATGAGGAGACACAAGTCATTTATGACTGCGTGGGGGGCGGTCGACTATCTCAGAACTATGGTTCCAGCTCATGCATTTCATTCGGCAGCATATTATATGTCTCCTGGCGCCCCTACCATGCAGGAAAAAGGATGGCAGGGTGCAGACTTGATTTTCGACATAGATGCAGACCATCTTCCTATAAAATGGACGACCTATAGTGAAATGCTTCAGAGAACGAAAGAAGAGCTAATCAAGCTCATAGGTTTTCTTAGAGAGGATTTTGCGATCGCTGAGGATGACATTGATATCGTGTTTTCTGGAGGGAGGGGCTATCATATCCATGTGCGGGATTCTAGGTTGATTGGGTTAGGGAGTCCGGAGCGCAGGGAAATTGTGGACTACGTTAAAGGTCCAGACATGGGTCAATTTTTTGAGAAGAAAAAAGGAAGTGAAGAAGGGGCAAACGGTCGCAAGAAGGCTTACAAACGCTTTGAGGTAAAATATGGGGCAGGGGGTTGGGACGGAAGGATTAATAAATCAATTGTTGATTTTGTGGATACTATAAGGCAGATGCCTAAAGATAAAGCGCTGGAGGTTTTGATGAGCTACGAGTGCTTTAAAAAAAGAAGAAATGCGGAAGAGTTTTTTGATATGTTTCAAGACGAGAGAAGAATTCAGTTGATTAAAGAAAGAGGAACTATTGACATCCGTAGGGGCTCTGAAAAATTTTGGCGATCATTGATCGAAGAATCCATAAAAAGGGAAAGTATAAGCATGGATGTGCCTAGTATCGATATAGGCAAGGGAACTCCGGATGAACCTGTCACAGCGGATGTCAAGCGGCTGATCCGTCTCCCTACATCTATCCATGGGGGGTATGGTTTTCGAGTAACGCCACTGACGCTGGAGGAGCTGGGGGTGTTTAATCCATTAAACGATGCCATCGTATTTGGAGACGACCTGATTAGGGTTAATGTGACCAAAACGAGCGATGTTGAGATAAAGGATAATAGATATGTGCTAAAAAGAGGGAAAAAAAGTCTTCCTGAGCATCTGGCAATATTTTTGATGTGCAGGGGTGCAGCAGAGTATGAACCTTGATGATTTACGTCTGATTCAAGTAAAAGAACGCCGATCTGAGGGATTACAAGAGCTTGAGCGAGATTTTTATGGACAAGTTAGGATATACATACAAGCGTTAGAGGCTGATGAACATAAGGTGGAATTCGCCCCTCAGGCGATGCAAATTGATGATGAGCTGCGGAGCGTACGTAGCGTTATCGAGGGCATATTCAACCGACGCATTGGCAAGATCGTGAAGATGGCATCCTCTAGGGCGGGTGGGCTGCAAGAATCCCCTAAAGGTGCGACACCAGAAGAATTGGATTTATTCGAGCAATTGACTGATCTGATCTCAAGGAGTAGGACAATTATAATGGATACTGCCATTAAGCCAAAGTTGTCCAAGAGCGAAAGTTCTTTAACACTTCAGCCCCCTACAAACGTGAAAATAAGGAAGGAGTGCAGGATGTTGAGAGTATTAGAAAATATTCCTATGTTCGTGGGTGCTGACGGTCGCAATTATCAGTTATCAAAAGAAGATTTGATCGTTTTACCAAAAGTAAATTCGAAGGTATTATGTGATCATCACGTAGCAATACCAGTTAAAATTGGGGGCAAAGAGTATGAAGATGCCTAAGGATTTGAGGACGCAGTGTCCCTATTGCAATAAGCACACCATGCATGAGGTGGAAAGAGTCAAGAAAGGGAGAACTTCGACGTTAACTTGGATTGCGCGGCAGAAGAAAAGGGCAAAAGGCATAGGTAATCTGGGGAAGTTTTCCAAGGTTCCTGGTGGGGATAAACCTACGAAAAGAGTGGCATTAAGGTATCGATGCACTGAGTGCAAGAAATCACATCAGAGACCTTGTTTTAGAGCCTCCAGATTCGAATTGGTGGAATGAATATGGACTCAAAATTTGTTAGGGTGAAATGTAATGATTGTGAGAATGAGCAAGTGGTCTTTAATAAGGCCAGTTCTATCGTAAAATGTCTAGTTTGCGGTCGCACACTTGCAGAGCCAAGAGGTGGTAAGGCGGAAATTAAAACGCAGACATTAGAAGTTTTAGGGTGATGATCATTTACAAAGAGTGGCCAGAACAAGGAGATTTGGTCGTATGCACTGTAAAAAAGGTGGTTGATTTTGGGGCATTTGTCGGTCTAGATGAATATGAGGGCAAAGAGGGATTGATTCATGTCTCAGAAGTTGCCTCTGGTTGGATAAAATATATTCGTGATCATATTAGGGAGGGGCAGAAGATCGTTTGCAAAGTTCTAAACGTAGTGCCAGCTAGAGGTCATATCGATTTATCGCTGAAAGATGTGAATGAACATCAGAGAAAGGATAAGATACATGTCTGGAAGAATGAACAAAAAGCTGAAAAAATGCTACATTTTGTCGCTTCAGCAGCAGGTGTAGATGTTGACCAGTTGTATGCTGATATAGGCGATAAGCTGATAAAAAAGTTTGGCAGCCTCTACGCGGCATTTGAGTATGTAGTGGTTGGTGATTGCAGTGTGTTGACCGATATTGGGGTAAGCAAGGAATATGCCGATATAATCGTAAGGGTTGGAAGAGAGAACGTTAAGCTCCCTATAGTCAATATCGCTGGTTATGTTAGTCTCACATGCCCCCTACCTAATGGTGTTGAAGTGATCAAGGGGGCATTAGATAAAGCCTCTAAAGTTGAGGTACCAGGGGCCGACATTGGGGTCATTTATGTCGGTGCACCTCGCTATCTCATTCGAATTACTGCTCCAGATTATAAAAGAGCCGAGGTCGCACTTAGAAAAGCAGCAGAAGCAGCTATTCAAATAGTGGAAAAATCAGAAGGTATTG
>JAQURP010000037.1 GCA_028715545.1 Methanocellales archaeon
TATAATTGCCATCTGCAATCGAACTGACATCCACAGTATAATTGAACCAATCACCTGCTTCATCGGTCAGTTGTTGGTTCAGCCATATCCCTGAACCATTAAGGAACTGGGCATAAACCAGAGAAACACCTGAGACAGCATCTGTAACGGTAACGTTGACATTGATCAAACTCGTGCTGTAATATCCAGTGGTCGGAGATGTCGGAGCACTCGCTACTGGACCAACCCTATCCAATGCCACATCAGCAACAGTGGTCTCGTTATTCCAATTTTCTGTTACATCCGTCGCATTTATCGACACAGTATAATTGCCATCTGCAATCGAACTGACATCCACAGTATAATTGAACCAATCACCTGCTTCATCGGTCAGTTGTTGGTTCAGCCATATCCCTGAACCATTAAGGAACTGGGCATAAACCAGAGAAACACCTGAGACAGCATCTGTAACGGTAACGTTGACATTGATCAAACTCGTGCTGTAATATCCAGTGGTCGGAGATGTCGGAGCACTCGCTACTGGACCAACCCTATCCAATGCCACATCAGCAACAGTGGTCTCGTTATTCCAATTTTCTGTTACATCCGTCGCATTTATCGACATAGTATAATTGCCATCTGCAATCGAACTGACATCCACAGTATAATTGAACCAATCACCTGCTTCATCGGTCAGTTGTTGGTTCAGCTGTACCCCTGAACCATTAAAGAACTGGGCATAAACCAGAGAAACTCCTGCATCCGCTGTAACGGTAACGTTGACATTGACCAAATTCGTGCTGTAATATCCTGAAGTTGGAGATGTTGGCGTGCTGACCGTTAGGGTAACCCTATCTAATCCAACATCAGCCACCGTCGTCCCGTTGTTCCAGTTTTCTGTGTTGTCTGTTGCATTTATCGACACAGTATAATTGCCATCTGCAATCGAACTGACATTTGTCGTGTAGTTAAACCAACCCCCCGCCTCTGAAGTCAGTTGTTGGTTCAGCTGTACCCCTGAACCGTTAAGGAACTGGGCATAAACCAGAGAAACCCCTGAGACAGCATCTGTAACGGTAACGTTGACATTGACCAAATTCGTGCTGTAATATCCTGAAGTTGGAGATGTTGGAGTGCCAACGACAGGCATTGTTTCATCCTTCACCACCGAATTATTCTGATAGGAAATATTGTAATTAGACACATTGTCATACATCTCCACCGACACGTTGTACCATCCCTCAGCAGCACTTGAATTGAGATAGAAACTCTCATTCGCAATCTGATCGGTTCCACCGGCTGGATAATTAACGGTCGTCGTGTTAATAATCGCAGTGCTGTTGTATATGTTAACCGTGTAGTTTGCTGGATTCTCTTCAGTATAGGTGAAGTTCACATAGAACTGCTCTCCACTCTTTCGGTAGACGGGCGAGGAAGTTGTCGGCTCGTCTATCGTGATAGTTGGTGCATTATCATCTATTCCAACGGTCATATTTATGGTATTGTTAACATTAGAGACATTATCATAGGCAGTAATTGTGAGATTCTGTAGTCCACCCGTATCCCCTCTATCAGCGACAATAGTCGTATTGGTCCAGTAATCCCCGGCCTGCTTGACCAGAACAACCTCATTTAACGTTGAATTTATGGCAGAAACATTAACAGTCGCATTCTTGACACCCGACAAATCATCGGTGATGGAGGCATTGAGCGTCACAACCGAGTTGTTTACATACCACTGATCAACCGTAATAGCAGTAACAGAAGGTGCATTCTCATCTATCCCCACGGTCATGTTTATTGTGTTGTTGCAATTGGAGGCGTTGTCATGGGCAGTGATCGTGAGATTAACCAATCCACCCGTATTTCCTCTATCCGCAATAATGGTCGTATTCGTCCAGTAATCCCCAGACTGTTCGTTCAGAATGGCTTCGTTGAACGTGCTGTTTATCAAGGACACGTTCACAGTGGCATTCTTAACACCCGATAAACCATCGTTGATGGAGGCATTGAGCGTCACAACCGAGTTGTTTGCCGTCCAGACACCAAGCGTGATGGCAGTAACATTAGGTGCAACACCATCAATAGTTATGTTATGCGATTCTGAGTAATTGACCTTCGTATTTTTGGTGGAGTTCGCATAAATCCTGACCTCGTATTCTCCTTGCGTCAGACCTGAAACGTTCCATGTGACGTTCACCGAATTTGGATTGGCCATCCTGTAGGTGACGCTCAAATAAGAATTATTTACCATAAATTCAGTTGCATTCTCATCTTTTTCTCTGATTTGAAAAGCAACAAAACCTGCATTATTAACAAAACTCTCATTAACTGCTGTTGTAACACTAATCACTTTAGAGCCTCTGCCCATGCTGAAGTTAACAAACGGTCTTGACTCAGGACAGAAGCTTGGTGCTGTGCCATTATGAATGGTTGCATTGGCAGTTTCACTTGTGAAAGTTCCATTGGCATGATAAACCTCTCCAAGTCCTACCTGTCCAGTTGCTGCTGTTGAGGCATTCACATATAAAATTAAGTTTGCATTCACTATCTCCGCATTTGATGGTATGCCAGAAAGGTTGAATTTGTTGTAGTATCTGTGAATTTGATTAACTGCAGCTGGATCGGCTTGCACTTGAACAACTGCTTCCATAAAAGCGTATTGGTCACCATCAAGGTCAGTATAATCAGCGCTTGTATTGAACCTATAATGCTTAACTGTTGTATAGCCAGTAGGCGTTGTTGCATTGAATGTTATATGGAATGTTTGAGCAGCTGCTGGGGAAATTCCTGGGGTATTTGCATCTTGAATAAGCCACCCATCCTCTGCATTTCCTGTAACATTTACACCACCAAAGTCATCATTAACTAATGTAACATTCGTCCATCCTTCAGGTATCGTAATGTTAAATACTCCTCCGGCATTAAGTAACTCAGCCAATGTCTGAATCCAATTGACAGTAAAAGTATATGTTTGTCCCGCACTTAGGTTTGCCCCCGTACTGGTCGTATTTAGTTTCATGTAAAGACCGTGGGCTGGTGATGCTGCAGCCTGCTCTACCGTATTGCCTGGTAGATTCCAGACAATGACTGTTTGCGATTCACCATCATCCCAACCAATGACTTCAGAGGTCCTTTGAATAGTGGTGAATGAGCCTCCATCATCGGAAATAGTATATATTAGGCGGGCATCGAAACCTTTATTATTTGTATTCACTTTTACTCTGAAGTTGAAGCAATCATGCGGTCCTATCCTAATTGCTGAGCCATTCCACCAAAAGGAATTACCCCAATTCATGTCCCAGCCAGTAGTAGGATTTTCTGCAACTGAAATGGCAATAAACATGGGATTACCAGTACATACAACATCTACGTCTGTTACGTTAATGGCATGATCAGTGGGATTTACAACTGTCACTTCATACCACTGAGCAGTTCCCTTTTCTCCACCACCTGCTGCTATACCTGCGTAAACCGTTCCTGTTTCTTCTCCACAGTATCCCACCTCGCTAGCGTTAGGGTTGTCCATCCTTATTATCGTGCCACTGGCATTAGTTGTTTTCGCACTGTAGTTGAGCGTCTTTGAAATGTCGTAATATGAATATCCGATTATAGGTCCAAGGTCGACTGGATTGGTATCGGACGTATTTAAATAAGTGGAAACGGTCATGTTTATCCAATTACTGGTGGCATTTTTGTATTGGGCAACGACGGTCACGTTTCCTGCTCCTGTGCCATTTCCTGTAGTGAGGGGGGCGGTTATCGTTCCGTTCATGATGAACGACCCATTAATGGGGAATGCCCCGCCATTATCTGGATTGTTCAGGGTCACGTTCAGTTTATCGTAGATGGCGATCTCAACCGTAGCATCGCTGGTATTACTGGCCGGAGCAAGTGCACTGTCCGAGGTAAAGTTGACATCGATCTCATAGCTGCCGGGATTCCCGGTGGCGTTGACAGTCCAATTCACGGTCCAACTTTGGCCGTTTGACAGGGGGTTGCCAGAATATACCTTGGGGTTGTTCTCATTGGTGTAAAATGGCGTTGCTCCTGTGGTGTTACTGACGGTCGTGGAATTGTATCTCAGGGTTGCACTGACATTTCCGCAGGCACCAGTAGCGGTGACGGTGGCATTGACCACAAAGGTCGTGTTCTTATCAACACAGGTCGTTTCTGGAGGATTGTTTAACGTTACACCCATGTTGGATAATACTGTTAGCTTGATTTGAACAGTATATGTATTGGGTTCGATGCTTACTCCGTCTATAGCTGAAGAACGGACGTATCTCAATTCATACACGCCAGGCGTTAGTGGAGCTTCCAGGGGGTACCAGAACTCGCCGGTCGTTAGAGCAGCCCATTGCAAATCCTGACTATTCTTCTGCGTCACATAGTAGGCTGCCAAAGTCGAGCCAGGCATGGCAGGTGTTCGCAATTCCTGGTCACTGTGGTCGCTTGAAAAGAATTCCCATGCAGAGTTGTTGCCTGCTCCTGCCTCATAGGTGTCAGCCCAGGTCCCTCCCCACTGACGCCAGTCGACTCCCACATAGTACTGCTTCTGTTGCACCGACCAGTAGAGCTGAACACCCACCCAGACTTTTTGACCCGGTTGAACTATGACAGATGCTGGTGCGTTGTATGCTATTAGGTTACCTGGACTACCAACATTATCCGTATATACTGAAAAATTTTTCTGGTCCACCGTACCTGGGGCTGCACCAGCTTTGGCTGGAGCTATGACTAAATCTGTGCAAATGCACATTATCGCGAAAATGCCTATCATCATGATAGCGAAGGTGAAAATTCTCCTATGGGACATTGCCAAACCGCTCCATGATATCTTCTCTAAACTTCTCGGCACTCGGAATGCCCATAATCTCCACAGGATTGTAATCGTCCGTGAGAATGGGCGTATTTTCGTCGGGAACGACCTCGATTGAGACGAATTGCCAGTCCAATTCTAGGGGCTGATCAGAGGCATAAAAAACCATGCTCGTGAACCCATAGCCGGTCGTTTTGACGTAAACGTGGGGAAAAACTTCTTCCAACGTCCTACAGATGGCTTTCACCATTTCATCCTCGGTCGATAAATGGCCATTCTCGAATCCCATCACGTTGATCGTTAAAATCCCGTTTTCGTTCAAGACGCCTTTCATCTCTGTGAACGCCTCTTTGGTTAAAAGGTGAGGCACGGTCGAGTAGCCACCATAGGTATCCAAAACTATTATGTCGTATTTTTTGTCCGTATATCGCACGTAATGTCTTCCATCGTCTACTATCACTCCTCCCTCAAAGTCAAAATAATTTTTAGCGACGTCCACGACCTTGGGGTCGATCTCAACGCTATCAACGTCTATCCCGTGCCCTCTGAATTTCTGCTCTATCCCACCAGCACCTAAGCCCAGAGATAGAGCGGTTTTAGGATTTGGATGATAACCGATCGACTTCTCCATCAATCTTAAATAGGGGAATGTGAATTCCTTGCGGAGCATATCATATTCAGATTGGGTTGCTCCATCGAACAGGAGATATCTCGCATTACCCTCATCTACCACCATTATCTGCCCATATGTGCTCTCCGTACTGTAGGCGATATTCAGGTCTGGATTCGATGAGGTTTGAGGCGAATAAAAGTATAAAAGGGAGAAGATTATGGCGATGCCCACCAGCCCCCTATACATTTTCCTCGCCATAAACCAGATACCAGACACGCCAAACAGGAGAAAAGCTATCAGGTATACTATTTTGCTAACCCCCAGACTGGGGATTAAGAAGAAGCCAGTGCAGACCGTTCCGACAAAACTGCCCAATGTCGATACTGAAATCAGGACACCGGACGTCATGCCAACGTCTTCCAAGTGTTCCGTTCCCAATTTGATCGCACTGGGCATGACCATGCCCAGCAAGGTCATCGGAAGGCTGAATAAGACAAATGCACTGGTCAAAGACCCAAGTCTTGGTCCCAGGGGATTGCTCGCAGCCATCACGGGTGAAGTTATGGCTGGGATGAATATCACGCTCAGACCAGCGCAGAATATGACCAAGTATAATATATCTGTTCTCGGCTTTTTGTCTATGATTCTTCCGCCAAGGAAATAGCCCAAGGAGAGAAAGACGAGGGTTACTGTTATCAAAGAAGACCAGACGTAGAGGGTTGTGCCATAATAGGGGGCCACGATTCGTGTTCCCAGAAGTTCCAACATCATTATGACTCCCCCTGTCACAAACAACGTTATGGGCAGACCCAGATGTCCATAGGTGTCTTTTATCTGGTTTTTCTTTTCCGTTCCCCCGTCCATTTTGGTGTTTTTCGGGTTCACTTTCAATCCTCATTTTATTTTATCTGCCCTTTTATTTTCACTTTCTTCTGGAAGCACTCCCATTCGATGTGGCGGTGTTCCCAAAATTGTTAATGTGCCCAAACTGTTCCATCTTCGTCCCGTTCAGTCCATCCATAAGCGATTTACCGAGTTCCGAAAGCCGATAATATGTTTCGCCTGCCTCCTCCACTTTATCCACGATCCCCATTCCAACGAGGGAGCTTGACCTGTCGAACCTGCTGCCCATACCCCGCAGTCCGCCCAGGATATTTGTCTGGTCAATGTCGATTTCTCTGGAAATATTTGCAGGATAGGATGATTCCGGGTAAATTTTATACAGATACATCGCTGTCTCTGTCCTCACCCGGCTCCTTCTTAGCGAACGCATTATCTGCATTCGGGATGGAGCAGTGCCATTCGCCTCATATTTTACTTCTTTGGCCATTTTCCTGCACTCCACTGTTTTATTTCCTTCCCCCCTCTTACAAAACTATACACCTGCATATGTATATAAGCTTTATGCTTTTAGCAATATTGCTTAAATTGAGCAAAATATCCCTCTTATTTTCTCTGTTACCCTCACATACCATCACTCCTATCCTTTCTTAACTGCCAACAGGTTTTCAAATACCTTAGATAGGTTTTTTACTGTGAACGGTTTCCACAGGTATTCATCGGCTCCTGCTTCCATTGCTGCATCCCTATACTCTGAACTACCCAATGCACTGATGACGATTATTGTGGCATCGGGGTCATACTTTTTTATCTCCTTAGTTGCCTGAATGCCATCCATTTCCTCCATTACAATGTCCATGGTAACGATGTCTGGCTTCTGCTCCAGTTCTTTATATTTTCTCACTGCCTCTTTTCCATTAACGGCAACGCCCACAATTTCATATTTCTCCTTATCCAGCATCTCTGCTATCATTTCGCTCATGTACGGTGCGTCTTCTACAATCAGCACTCTCTTTTTTTGTTTTTGTCTCTCCATTTTTATCACCCCTTTTTAACCCTGCCTTTGCTTTTTTGGCAATGTGAAGAAGAACTTTGATCCCACTCCCTCTTCGCTTGTAGCCCATACCTTCCCACCATGCATCTCTACGTATCCCTTGACGATGGATAAACCCAGCCCAAGACCCTTCTTTTTGGTCAATGCGCTGTCCGCCACGTAAAATCGTTCAAAAATCCTGGATAGATATTTCCTTGGAATACCGACACCTGTATCTGCGACACAAACACGTATGTCCTCTTCCACTTCTCTATCCTCAACCTCGATGCTTATCCTTCCTTTCTCTCCGGTATATTTGATTGCATTCACAATCAGATTGTCAAAAATAGCTGCTATCTTCTGTTTATCCCCTTCGACTTCTATCCCTTCAGGAACAACAGTGGAGACTGTTTGTTTTTTTGTATCCATCAGCGGTTTAAGGCTTTCAAGCAAATCTCTTAGGACCTCTCCCATTGACACCGTTTCCAGTGTCATATCTTTCTTTCCAGAATCAATGGATATGACTTCCACCATGCGTTTAGTCATCTCCTCAAGCTGAGAGGCACTTCTCTCAATAATATGGACATATTTTTTCTGTTTTTCAGTGAGCCCATTCGCTTCTAATAAACTGACATAGCCCATAATTGGGGTCAGGGGAGACCGCAGCTCATGGGAAGCCACGTTGAGGAAATCAGTCTTTGTTTTATCCACTTCTTTTAGTTTTTCATGGGCCTCTTGCAGTACTTCTTCCGCCTGCTTTAACGCCGTGATGTCTGTGGAAATAACTGTTACAGCAGTTATTTTGCCAGTTTTTGGGTCTTTCACAGGACTCAAATTTCGGAGGAAGTATCTACCGTCTCGGTGGCTTCTATGCTCATGATGGGCAGACTTGCCTATTTTTAGTACTTCTTCCAGACTCTCAAAAAACCGTTCCGTTGATCCTTCGGAATCAAACTCGCCATAGGTCCTGCCAATTACTTGATCTCTCGTCAAGCCAAGCCTTGACAGGTATCTATTGTTCGCGAAGAGATACCTGCCATCCCCATTCACCAAATATACAAAATCTTCGGTAGACTCCACTAAGGAGCGATACTTCTCCTCACTTTCTTTAAGTGCATTTTCCGCTTGCTTGCGATCAGTGAGGTCAGTTGCATATATATTGATATATCCGCCTTCAATTACAGGAACCATGTCGAATAAAAATGCCCTTCCGCTAAATTCCAATTCTACTTTTTGTCTCTGTTCGGAATCATAGGCGTTCTTGATAATTCCCATCCATTTTTCAGGTAGTTTCTCCCCTATTTCTGTTTGATCTTCTGAGATTAGCCTTCTACTGGCAGGGTTGGCATATAACAATACACCGTCTTTTGAAACCCTATATACAGGATTTAAATTTTCCTCCGGGAATTTGGCAATGTTTTTTACCTCTTCAGCCGCCCGTTTGCGCTCGGTGATATCCCGGACTATCGCCAAAATCTGAGCAGGCGTTCCATTAGGTTCACGTAGGAAGCTAAAAATCCCCTCGGCCGTAACTATGGAACCGTCCTTACGACGCAAATCAAGCTCCATTGTCCTCGACCTGGATATGTATTTCTGCTCACTATTTTCTATCTCAAGTTCTTCTGCAAGAGCCTTCATGGCACGCTCATAGGAGGCAGGGGTAAATACTTCTTCCATAGTGTTGACCATAGCTTCCTCAACACTGTAGCCCAGCAGTTGGGTAACAGAAGGACTGGTATAGGTGAGACGCATGTCCATACCCACGGTCCAAATAACGTCTGTAGCATTCTCAGCTAGCAGACGGTATCTCTCTTCACTCTCCCTCAGAGCCTTTTCAGCACGCTTGCGCTCGGTGATGTCATGAGAGACAGTAAGAAGCATCAAACCCTTTTCTGCTTTGATTGTTGAGACCACCTCATGAATATCTCGGCATGTCCCATCAGGACGATGGATAACGCTGTCGTAAGACTGCTTTAACGACGGTGATTGGTCCGTCTTGAGTAATCCGTCAATCTCAGCTTTGATTTGCTCATACATTGCTGTATTCTTTTGCTCCGCAGGAGTCAACTGAAACATAACCTCCCAAGCTGGCAGGCCGATCACATCAGCCTTCTTCAAACCGGTAATTTGCTCTTGACCCCGGTTCCACACAACAACTCTTCCACTTTCGTCAATCAAGGTGATGCCCTCGTATGATTGCTCGATTATACTACGGAATTTTAGCTCACTCTCCCTGAGCTCCTTCTCCACCCGCTTGCGCTCGGTGATGTCTTTGAAGATAGCGAGCATTCCAATAGTATTACCCTCCTTATCGGTTACAGGAGAAGATGTTACGAGGATGGGGAAGGTTTGACCATCCATTGCCTTGGCTGTTAATTCTCCGGTCCAGCCACCTTCAATCGTGGCTTTTGCAGATTCCCTAAGAGCACTTGGATCATCATCGAAACAACCTAAATAGGGCAGGTTGTGGTAGTCGCCCTTGACCTTCCACTGTTTTAGAAAAGCTTCATTACAAAATATGAGCTTGCCATCAACAGTTGACGCAACACTAATGGCATCTACACTTGTATTTACTGCCGTGGATAGAAGAATTAGGTATTCCTCAGTCTTCTTCCACTCGGTGATGTCTCGGAAAATACCCCGGGTGGCAACTGGCTTACCATCCACTACTTTGCAGTTGATACTTCCCTCAACCATGATTTTCCTGTGGTCTTTGGTAAGGAATACAGCTTCTACCCTGTCAACTTTCCCGCCAGACATCACCCTCTGAAATACCTCCATGCAGTGTGCCAGACTATCAGGATGTATGATATCGAATAATGTGAGTCTGCTGGCTTCCTCCTTGGTATACCCGAGAGTTTCTAGCCAAACGCGGTTAACGTACAAAAAATGACCATCCGGACTTACACTCTGTATAAGGTCGTTAGCGTTCTCAAATAGGTCGTGGTATCTCTCTTCACTTTCCTTCAGACTTTCCTCCATCCGCTTCTGATCGGTTATGTCTTTGTACAATCCAAAATAGCCTATAAGTTGACCTTCAACGGTGATTGGGGCAGCGGATATGGACACAGGAATTAAAGACCCATCTTTCCGCTTTCTAACAGTATCATGATAAACGTAATTTTTCACGGATTTTTTATCCAACATCTCAGCTTCTTCCATCCTGTCCTTTGGCACTATTACGTCGTTGATGCGTTTGCCTTTGATTTCATCTAAAGAGTAGTCGAAAAGCTCGCTGAAACGCGAATTAACATCTAAGATGTGAAAATCTGGATTCAAGTGGACAGCAGCCTCAGGATTAGCCATAAAAAACGCTTGAAAATGGCTTCTGAACTTCTTTTGTTCGGTGATGTCTGTAGAAACCACTATAGCACTGACGATCTTTCTATCACGTTGGATGGGAAATACTTGTGTGCTAAACCATATGGTGCCAATTTTTGGAATGTTTGAAGATATCTCGTAGCTATCTGGTTTTCCCGTTTCGAAAACTTCTCTCAAAGATTTCCTCAGCATATTGTGTTGGTCTCTTGGTATGCATTCGTATACGTCCTTTCCAATTATCTCTTCCGGCGTGTGAGGTGCTATGGTTTTACTGAAGTATTGGATTATGCCTTTATCGTCTACGATCATGACACTGTCCTTGGTGTTCTTTTTCATTGCAAACTCCTCAGGTATTCTTTGAAAAATGGATGGTAGAGCGAGTACGCCCCCCTCTCATGTTTTACTATAAGCCCTTTTTTAATCAAAAACCGAAGCTGTGTCCTGGCATCCTTTACACTTATGTCAGAGGGACTAAAACTGTCTGGCAGTTTTGACATCGCCAATAAAATACTCTTCTCCTTACTGCTCGCTATCGAAAAGTCATTTTTAAATCTCTCTCTTTCCATTGATTCCATGATGGTACGATAATTTTTCTCAAAATCTCCCAGGGTAATTCTGCCCTTTTCCTTTAGGCACACCAACTCTCTCATTATGAAATTGATGAAAATCGGGTTCCCCACCGTTAAATTATGTATTTTTTCAATTACGCTCTCATTAACTGTCAGATCCAAACCTGACATTTTCAGGGGCGTTAGGATGGCATCTCTGGCTTCATTCAATTTAAAAGGCTGCAAGGTATGCTTGATGTTAAAGAAGTTGGCAAAAGTTCCAGTCAACATCTTTGAACTTGAAAAAAGCTCTCTATTTCCAGTTATGCACAATATAAAGTTACATCCATGCTTTGGAATCTCTTGAAACAATCTCCTGATCTCACTCAAGGCATCTGGATATATACTGCTTAGATAATGTGCATCATCCCACATCAAAAGGACGGTATCAATTCCTCTTTTTTTGAGAATTTCCCAAAGATCTATAAGTGCATCCCTAAACATCATCAAAGCGGATTCATCGCTGGTCGTTCTTTCCGATTCAGCTCTTGTACTTGCACGGATTGATTTAGTCTTCCAGTCCTTGATTTCGTTTTTCATTTCCGTCGTAACAGGTATATTTGTGGCAAAATTTCCACTAATTTCATCCACAACCTTACTGAAAATAGAAAAAAAAGAATTACCAGAAGTTGGTGTCAGTCCGACTATCGCAGAAAATACCTTTCTGTACTTGAACTCCTCTAGAGCTATGGCTTCAAATTTCCTTAACACAGAAGTCTTGCCAAGGCCAGAATCCCCTAGAATAGATATGTTGTCTGGCGTAGGCATCTCTGTTTTTTTAGACCTATCAAATGATTTCCTGAAAGATGATAGGATATCCTTCCTGTTAGCGAAATATTTTGGATTTACAGGAAACGTGGGTGAAAATGGATTCACTTCTTTCAATTTTTATTTCTCCTATATTATTTTTATATTATTTTTAAATATGTAGTGTAAATTGTGAATTTTGTGTAATATGTGTATAAATATTGAACACTATTTAAACTTTTGTCTTTTTTGAGCAAAGTTGATAAAATTAGGCAATATTGACGACTTAACTATATACTTAAAACCACATACTATACTCATCTGAGCATAATTGGGTATGATAATAGGTTACCACTACCAGATGGCAAGTGTCAGATGGAAACTAAATTTTCATCCCCTCAGCAGAATAGAGACATCAAATTAAATTATAAATACTTTTGAAATAGCTTCTCTACAAAAAATACCGTTACAATAGTCTCTCTCCTCGTCTATGCTTCCCACCTATACTATAGTATGGTATTGTACCATTTTCTTATAAATGCTTAGGCTATATGCACTTATTTTGTCACCCTGTCTTCATTATCCTGTCACATTAACCGCACCATGATCCTTAGAAGTGCCGAGGGATGCACCCGCCAATTACGTCGATTGAAGCACCTTTCATCAGAACAAAAGTTCCATTTGATTTGGCAGGTAGCCCAAATAAGTTCAGTAAAAAAAGCAACCAAGGAATCAGTAAAATACCTTTGAGGTATTTGCTCTTTAAAAAAGAAGAAATAAGCGAAGTTGAGGATGAAACAGAGGATTAGGGATAAAGAGACTGTTTTTAATATCTCTTTTTTCGTTGAGATAATTTACGTTATCCTTTTATTCTTTGTCATTTCGTTTTATATATAATAACTCAATAAACTCAT
>JAQURP010000038.1 GCA_028715545.1 Methanocellales archaeon
ATCTCCTCGATCTTGGACTTTGCGTTTCCCTCTTCTACAACCGTTCCTGTTACGATGACATCTGCGCCTGCCTTTGCACATTGCTCTGCGGTCATGCTATCTCTGATTCCTCCGCCCACGATGACCTTTGTATCACCGACGGAGTCCTTAACTGCCTGAATCAAAGACTTTGGAACTGGCTCGTCTACACCAGATCCGGCTTCCAGATAGATCCATCGCATCCCAAGATATTTAGCAGCGAGAGCGTATGCAACTGCCAATTCTGGCTTTTCCCTGGGTATTGGCTTAGCATCGCCAATCCACGCAGCTGTGCCCCCCGGGTAAATAAGGAGATATGCCATTGGGATTGGCTCTAATCCGTACCTCTTGATGATTGGTGCCCCCAGAGCTTGATGGGTGGTTATATACGTGACATCTCTGGAGTTCAATAGACTCATAAAAAAAACTGCATCTGCATGTTTGCTGATTCCGCAGACACCACTTGGGAACAGGATTGTTGGCAAATCCGTCCTCTTCTTTATCGCCAACAAAGTCTGGTCAAGTTGAGAACCTCCGGCCCCCGTCGAGCCGCCGATCATGATCGCATCCGTCCCGCCAGCTGTGGCATCAGCAGCGATTTCTGCAGCCCTGTCCACATTCTGAGAGTCCGGATCAATCAATGTCAGATGGGCTACACCATCTTTATCGATGATTTCGTTAAGGTGTTTTTCCACCTTCATCTCATCTCACTTCTTGCTCTCCTTAGACTTCATTCGCAATCCTTTATAGCCACATTTTCTGCATCTTACAGCCCGAACTGGATTGCGTGCATTACACTTCATACAGATTCTTAAATTAAGAATTCTCTTTTCTGCCTCTGGAAATCGCGCCATGATGGTACCTCAATTAAGTGTGATATCTAACCGTTCGGTATAACCTCAATATAATATTAACACTTAACCTTAACGATATCCATGCTTTTTGTCGCAGGGTTATTTAAGGGTTTTTGGATTTTTGGTAGCTTATGCACTCTTAGAAAGCCTAAAATCACATATACCCCTTCTGAATCTCAATCACTTCTGCGCTATCTTTTGCCTTTGAATATTCTTCCAGTGGCGCTCGATTTAGCTCCAAAAAATTTAGCCCCCAGCCAAACTTGCTGAGAATTTGTCTAGCTTGCATTTTTCGGTGAAGTATGTATAGGGCTGCAGCCAATGCCTCAACGCTGCTCAGCTGAAAAGGTCTACCGTAGTTTACAGGGTTCGCAGCTAATAGATAGGGTAGCGCTCTGTGAAGCATCCTCTTTCTCCGAAGCATTGGAAAGGCATTCTCCACTTCTTCCCAGGAGCAGTCCAGCACTACTATGCCCTTTTTTAATTCGCTCTCATCAGCCGGAGATATTGCGTTACTTGCTAAAGGGTCAAGTAATATTGAGTCAGAAGGCAGTTTTTCCACTTTTCTATGTAGCTCCACTAAGCCAAACCTTGCCAGCTTCAAAGAGGTGCACCTTTTCGGTGCACATTGACCTGCATGATAAGCATGCAAAAGGACATCCGTTATCATCGTCAACATTTATTATCGTCCAAGCATATTAATTAAGAGTTCAGCAATACTAACGTTGCTGAATAGCGCGCCGATAGTCTAGTGGTTAGGACTTGGGCCTTCCAACAATCCTTTTCCGCTTCGTGCAAAATCGTTGATGGAACATAAGGGAGATAGCCTACGACCCGGGTTCAAATCCCGGTCGGCGCATGAAAATGAAAAAAAAATACTGGCTCCAAGATATATCAAAACAACGAATTGAGAGATTATTTGAATTCGCTGGTCAGGAGTTTGATGAACATCCTGATCGAAGCAACAGGTATGTTCAGTTGGCCAGACAAATCGGCATGAGGCACAATGTCAGGATTCCTATAAGGTTCAAAAGGCGAATGTGTCGACATTGCCATTCTTATTTAGTGCCTGGAAACAACGCAAGAGTGAGATTACAAGGAACACATGTAGCAGTAACTTGTCTCGTGTGCGAGAAGCAAATGCGATATCCCTATTCTTCAAGAATTGAAGAAAAACAGATTACTGGATAAATACTTTTTTTGAGGGCGCCCTAGTTAAATTTAAAGGATTTCTGCTATATACCCCATAGGTTGTAACTGCCAGATGCCATTTGTTGGTCACTGAGCATCTCTCTAATAGATATGCTATTATATATAGTATGTCAACAGTTATGGGCGAGTTGAGTGAATTAATTACCGTATGCTTTAAAAAGCAAGCGACAGATTAATCAATAATACTTCCAATGGAGGTCAGAGATGACGACAATTTACGATGTACCTGCGTCTGCGCTTATAAACAAAGCAGCGCAGCAACTAAAAAATGAAGAATACGTGACACCACCTGATTGGTCAGCATATGTTAAAACCGGCGTGCATAAAGAGATGCCCCCCACAAGCGAAGACTGGTGGTACGTGAGGTGCGCTTCAATCCTTCGGCGTATCTATATCGACGGACCAGTCGGGGTTTCAAGACTCAGGTCCTTCTATGGCGGTAAGGGGAACAGAGGGTCAAAACCAGAGCGATTTTCAAAAGGGAGTGGTTCAATAATAAGAGAAGCTGTCCAGCAATTGGAAAAATCAGGGTATGTTAAGAGTATGAAAGGCGGTAGAATGATATCTCCCCAGGGACAATCATTCCTAGACAACATCGCGAATGAAGTTAAGAAAGAACTCGTAAAAGAAGTTCCAGGTCTCGAAAAGTATTGATTTCTATGATGGACGATGAATTAGATGAAATCAGGAGGAGAAAACTAGAAGAATTTAAGCAAGAGCAAATGCGAGTAGCCCAGGACGAGGCGGCAAAAGAGGAGTTGCAAGCTAAAAAGCAATCCATCCTGCGTGCTATATTGACCACCAAGGCACGTGAGCGTCTGAATAGCATAAGAACGACGAAACCCTCATTTGCTGACCAAGTCGAACTTCAATTGATAGCACTCGTTCAGAGTGGCCAGATTCGCCAGCAAATTGATGATAATCAATTAAAACGAATACTTCTCATGCTTCAACCCAAGAAGAAGGACGTAACCATCAGACGAATATGAAAGTTTCAGTTTTGTTCAGCGGTGGAAAAGACAGCTCGATTGCAGCAATTATGCTGGGGCAATTCTTTGAAGTTGAGTTAGTCACATGTAACTTTGGCATCCTTCCTGCGTGTCATCTTGTGCGCTCGATTGCAAACGAACTAGGTTTTCCACATAGATTCGTGCAATTGGAGCCAGAAATACTCCAAGATGCCATGCGTTTGGTAGTCACCGATGGATTTCCAAATAATGGCATCAAGTTGATACATTGTCACGCATTGGAGCACGTGGCGATTTCTTCTGATGTGCAGGCAATCGCAGATGGAACCAGGCGTGATGATAGGGTGCCGGTGCTAAGCTTATCTGAAGTATTGAGCCTTGAAAGCAGGCTCAATGTCCATTATATCCGTCCTTTGGAAGGCTATGGTAGAAAAACTATTAATGTACTGGTGGATAGATACTTTGAGATTGAGGAAAAAGAAAGCGCTTTAATGAAAGGTGCTGAATATGAATTCGAGCTTAGGGAAGAGATCAAAAGAAGATATGGGGATACTGAGGTGCAAAGAATATTCCCACGACATCATACTCATTCCAGGGTGATCAAAACGCGAGCAGAATTTTTTGAATCCCCTGAATTCAAAAGGGCTAAGGTGAGAACTTGAGTAAGAAGACAAAGGGTAGAAAGATCAGGTTATCAAAGGCGACTAATCAGAATAGAAGGGTACCTGTGTGGGTGATAATGAAAACAAATAGGGCAGTGATGACGCATCCAAAAAGGCGGCATTGGAGGAGAAGTGACCTGAATATCTAGGAGGAACCATGGTTGAGGAAGAAAAGATATACACGATCCCATTGAGGGTTATAAGAGGCGCGCCAAGATGGCAAAGGTGCAATAGAGCAATCAAAGAGATCAGAAATTATCTGGCAAAGCATATGAAAGCTGATCAAGAAAAAATACACTTAGATGCGTCGATAAATGAGCTCGTATGGGAGCATGGAAGCAAAAAGGCCCCACCAAAAATTCGGATTAAAGCGATGAAGTTCGAAGATGGAGTTGTTGAAGCAGAAGTTGCATAGGATGATTCCATGATAAGGCGATTGAGTTTCAATGGAAATCCGGTTATTGGGGTGTTCGCTGCAAACACAGAGGATGTGGTAATACTACCACCAGATATTCCAGACAGCACTTTTCAAAAGGTATCTGATGCACTGGGCGTTGAGGCCGTGAGAACCTTTATTGGGGAGAGTTCTGTACTGGGCGCTCTAATAGCTGGAAATTCACATGGTTTTGTGACATCTCCTTATGCGCTCAAAGAGGAAATTGAGGTGATAGAAAAGTATGCTCCTGTCGCCAGATTGCCATGTAAAATGACTTCGGCGGGTAACCTGATTTTGGTAAATGATAGCGTGGCAGTGGTGCATCCGTTCATGGATAAGAGAACAATAGATGTAATAAAAAATACATTACAAGTGGATGTACACAAAGGAACTATCGCTCACTTAAAAACCGTTGGAATGGCGGCAGTCGCAACAAACAAAGGAGTATTGGTTCATCCGAAAGCATCTGCATTGGAATTAGAGTTTCTGGAAGATGTTTTTGGTTTGCCGGTGGACATAGGCACTGTAAATTGTGGCTCTGGATTGATAGGCTCCGCTTTATTGGCAAACTCGAAGGGATGTGTCATTGGATCACAGACCACTGGACCAGAGCTTGGTAGAATAGAAGATACTCTTAGTTTTGGGTGATAACATATGAAGACGTTCATCATAGAAGGAGAGTTCAGGGCAGGGAATGAGTGGGAAAAGTTTAAAAAACAAGTCCAAGGCCAAAATGAAAGATCTGCAATTGAAAAACTCTATTCCTTGGTCGGTAGCAAGCATGGTTTGAAAAGAAATTTCATAAAAATTCATTCAGTCAGAGAGGAATGAGCATGGTGGAAAAAAAGATGAGTGAAGAAGAATTTCGGAACATCCTCGTACAGCTACAACAATATCAAGCCAGTTCAGAGGCACTTCAGCAACAGATCACCTTGATAGACACTTCAATACGTGGATGTGAGAATGCCATGCAGGTCCTTGATAAGCTGGAGGGTGCAAGGTCTAGCAGGGAAATGCTAGTACCAATCGGTGCCGGATCATACATATATGCATCAATCACATCAGATCAAGTTTTGATGGAACTTGGTGCCGGTATAAGCGCAGAAAAAAGCGTTGAGGAAGCGAGACAAAGTATATCGGAAAGGAAGGATAAATTAAGCAAGGTGATCGAGCGTTTTAATAAAGACCTAGGTGAGATACACAAGGAAATGCAGAATTTGCAGCTGAAAGCCTCTCAATATGGGTAATATATGTTCGATGGTGTGAAAAAAAGAATCCATGCCTTTCAAAAAGAGGCAACGACATTTCTTAAAGGTGAATTAGACGAAAAAACCCTAGATAAAATGCTGTTGGATTTTGAGTTAAGTCTTATTGAAAGCGATGTTGCATTGCCAGTTGCAGAGGCTATAGTGCAATCTGTAAAAGCAAAGCTATTCGACACCAAAAGAAAACAAGCTGATGACGTACTGGAGAGTGCAATACGCGATACATTAAAAAAGGTGCTCTATTCAAGAGATTTTGATTTTGATGAGTATATCAAGAATACAACAAAGCCGATCAAAATCCTTTTTGTCGGAATCAATGGGGTGGGTAAAACAACTACCATAGCGAAAATTGCTCAGCGTCTGCAAAGAAATGGACATTCTGTCGTCATCGCAGCTGGCGATACGCATAGGGCGGGTGCATCTGAGCAAATAAGCATCCACGCAAATCGATTAGGCGTTAAGCTAATCGAACACCAAGTAGGTGCTGATCCCGCTGCAGTAATATATGATGGAGTTCAGTATGTCGAGGCAAGACACAAAGACGTTTTGCTGGCGGATACTGCTGGTCGGCTGCATACAAAGGTGGGCTTAATGGACCAGCTAAAGAAGATAAATAGGGTGATAAGTCCAGACCTTGTTATCTTCGTCGACGAGGCTATTGCAGGAAACGATGCTGTGGTTCGGGCTCAGATGTTCAAAGAGACGGTCGACATCGATGGCTCTATTCTCACCAAGGCGGATGTAGATGTGAAAGGTGGTGCTGCAATCTCTATAGCCTATGCTACTGGGTCTCCAATACTTTTTTTGGGAACTGGACAAGAATACGAAGACCTAGTGAAGTTCCAGCCGGAATGGTTGTTTGACCGATTATTTGAGGAGTAAATATGCTCGATAACCTGAGTCTCTCACTACAGGATGTGGTCAAGAGGATAGCTGGGGCCAGAAGAATAGACCCTCGCACGATAGAAGAAATGGTCAAGGATATCCAGAGAGCATTATTGCAAGCGGATGTGAAAGTCCAGCTGGTAATGGGTTTATCGACTAGAATAAGGGAAAGAGCGCTCAAGGAGGAGCCGCTAGTGGGGGCAAATCCAAGGGAGCACATCATAAGAATCCTGTATCAGGAGCTAGTAGATATATTGGGCAAGGGCACCGATATCTCTCTAGGCAAACAAACGATCCTGATGGTAGGTTTGTATGGTGGAGGAAAAACAACTACGGTAGCAAAGCTTGCAAGATATTTCCAAAAAAAAGGTCTAAAGCCCGCCGTAATTTGTGCCGACTCATACCGACCAGGAGCATACGATCAGCTAAAACAATTGTGCGAGCAGATCAATGTCCTCTTTTACGGCGAGAGGGATAGTGACCCTGTCACAATCGTAAGAAACGGACTAAAAGAGGTCAAAGGGGATGTGATGATCATCGACACTGCAGGACGCCATGCGCTAGAGTCAGATTTGATAGAGGAGATGAAACAAATTCATACGTTTGTAAAGCCTGACCAAAATTTGCTCGTGCTGGACGGGGCTATGGGTCAAATTGCTGGCAAATATGCGAAGGATTTTGATGATGCCATTGGAATTACAGGCGTGATACTAACCAAGTTGGATGGCACCTCTAAAGGCGGCGGAGCTCTGTCAGCTATCTCAGAAACAAATTCATCCATAGCATTTATAGGAACCGGTGAGACCTTAGATGATTTCGAAAGATTCGATCCAGATCGATTCATATCAAGGTTGCTTGGCATGGGGGATATCAAGAGCCTGATCGAGCGGGCGGAAGAAACTTCGGCTGCAGAGGACTTAGACGTCGAATCGATGATTCGTGGAAGGTTCACCTTAAAGGACATGTATAAACAACTTGAAGCGGTAAGTAAGTTAGGTCCCCTTAAGCAAGTGATGCAGATGATGCCTATCGGTTTGGGGGTGGATGTGTCTGATGAAACATATCAAGTTACGAAGGACAGACTAAGTCGCTACAAGGTGATAATGGATTCTATGACTGCTAAAGAGATGCAAGATCCAAGAATCATTGGCAGCTCGAGAATAAAGCGAATTACCATGGGGTCTGGTACCTCCTTGGCAGACGTTCGTGAGTTATTGAAATATCACAAAATGATGCAAAATGCGATGAAAGGTTTTCGGGGTGGTAAATTCCCGATGCGAAAATTGATGAAGAGGTTTAATATGTGAAATATCATATTGGAATGTGCCGAGGTAATCAACATGAAAAGGGATTTGATGGACATTCTGGCTTGTCCTATGTGTAAGTGTGATCTGGAATTAGAGGCCGTCGAAGGCGATGAGGAAATAATCACTGGAACACTTTACTGCGCAAAATGTGATGAGTTTTATCCTATTGAGGAAGGAATTCCAAATCTACTGCCACCAGACCTTAGGCGATGAAATTGCAGACAATACACATTAACCGGAGCGATATTAACTCGATCGAATTCGATATCAAAGAGTTCACAATTCCACTAAGTCCAGGAGATGAAACGAGTTTCGAGATCAAGGTGATCAACTATGGGGCCCCTACTCACATATATCTGTCAGCAACTGAGGATATCAGGGATAAGATTACATTCCTAAGCCATAATCCCTATGTGAGGTATGAAGAGACGATACCCATAGTGGCACGACTGCCAAGGGATGGTAAAGGGCTTTACGCTGGAGAGATAGTTGTAACTACTGGTTATGGGGCAAAGAAGAGCGGTTTTGTCATAAAATTGGGACTCGAAGAAGAAAAACCTGTCGTGGATGATAAAGGCTTAGTTAAGCGCGAGTATATCAAAATGCGCCACAAACAAGCTACCCCCATCGATATTAAGTTGGTATGGCATCCTTTGATAATCCCAATAACAATCTGCCTCATCGTCGTCTTCCTGATTTTGGTGAAATTGGGGACTGTACAACTTTTCAGCGCAGTAATGGCCTCCATCTTGATCGTTTTTGTTATACTATATGGCATAATCAAACTAGTCAAAGTGTGAGTTAAATGAAATACATCGTGATTACGGGCGGAGTTATGAGTGGATTAGGGAAGGGAATTACTGCCGCATCAGTGGGGCAAATTCTGAAAAACAAAGGATATGAAGTTACTGCAATCAAGATCGATCCCTACATAAACATCGATGCAGGTACGATGAATCCTTTTCAACATGGGGAGGTCTATATACTCAAAGACGGTGCTGAGGTTGACTTGGACCTGGGTCATTATGAGCGTTTTCTTGATACTGAACTTACCGGCGAGCATAATCTGACAACAGGCAAGGTATACCGTTCTGTGATCGAAAAAGAGCGCAGAGGCGACTATCTTGGGGGCACCGTTCAAATAATCCCCCATATAACCAATGATATCAAGGAACGAATAAGGTACATTGCAGCCAAAAGCAAGGCAGACATTTGCTTGATCGAGATAGGTGGTACAGTTGGTGACATCGAGAGCATGCCATTCCTAGAGGCAGTCCGCCAAATGCATGGTGAGGAGGCTGAAGAGGATGTGGTTTTCATCCATGTTACATTGATACCTCTTAGCCTGCTAGGGGAACAAAAAACTAAACCAACACAGCATTCAGTTAAGGCGTTCAGAGAATTGGGACTCAGCCCTGACATAATCGTTGGGCGATGTAAGACGCCCTTATCACAGGAAACAAAATCGAAAATTTCGCTGTTCTGTGACGTGCCTGTTCAAGCAGTAATAAATGCACATGATGCCGAGGATATTTACTTTGTACCTCTCTTATTGGAGGAGCAGGGTCTAGGTGAATTTCTCATGAAAAAACTTCATCTTACTCCCCTAGGGAATAGGACGGAATGGCGCCAGATGGTTGAAAAAATGTCCTCTTTAAAAAGAAGAGTTAGTGTTGCAATAGTTGGTAAATATACTCATCTCGAAGATGCATACTTGAGCATCAAAGAGGCATTGAAACATGCTGGCATCGATCTGGGCTGTGCTATAGATATCACATGGATCGAGGCAGAAAATCTTGAGGCAGAAGGAACGAAATGCCTAGATGGTTTGGGCGGAATATTGGTTCCCGGAGGATTTGGCGTCAGGGGAACGGAAGGCAAGATTTGTGCCATTAAATATGCCAGAGAGAACGATGTACCCTTTTTTGGACTTTGTTTTGGCATGCAGCTAGCAGTCATAGAGTTTGCCAGGAATGTAGTTGGTTTAGAGGGTGCAGGCAGCTCTGAATTGGTGGAGACTAAACATCCGGTTATCGATCTTATTCCGGAGCAATGTGGCATAGAAGACATGGGGGGAACGATGCGTTTGGGTAATTACGAAGCGAGCTTAAAAGAAGGATCCCTAGCACATAGAATCTACGGGGCTACAGAAATCATTGAACGCCACAGGCATAGATATGAGGTGAATCCAAGATATATAGACCAAATAGAGGCGCAGGGCATGATCTTTTCCGGCAGGAACAACCACAGGATGGAGATCGCAGAGATTCCATCTAATACCTTCTTCTTCGCCTCACAATTCCACCCAGAATTCACATCGCGTCCCGGGCGGGCTTCACCGCCGTTCAAGGCGTTTGTAAAAGCGATTTTAGAATCATCTCGGTAAGATTATAAAACTTTCATGTGCTATTCTCCCATTTTAGCCTTGGTCGGCATCTGTTGCTAAAAAAGATGTTGACAAGACTTCAATCTTTTCATTTTAATCTTATTATATCTACATATTTTTATTTAGAAAAAAATTTATGCCCTCCTATTCCTGCCTCTTTACTAAATTAGGCTGACATATCCTATATGACAAGAAAAGCACTTTTTTATAATGTCTGGAGTAATTACATTACTTATCAAAGCGTGATATGCATGAACAAAGATGTGATGGCTAAAGATGCTGTGTATCTGATCCAAACATATAAGCGCCAGCCCCTTGTGATCGCAGAGGGCAAAGGTGCAATTGTATGGGATATAAACGGTAGGGAATACATCGATTGTATAGCTGGCATAGCGGTTAACAATGTTGGACACTGTCACCCAAAGGTAGTTTCTGCGATTAAGAGGCAAGCAGAGCGATTGATTCACACATCCAATTTGTATTATACAGAGGTGCAAGTTGAGCTTGCAGAAAAAATAGCATCTCTGATCAGCTTGGACAAGGTTTTTTTCTGTAATTCAGGTACAGAAGCGGTTGAAGCAGCTCTAAAGCTCGCAAGAAAAGCATCTAGCAAAACAGACTTCATAGCAGCTGACGGCTCTTTTCATGGCAGAAGCATGGGTGCACTGAGCGTTACATCGAAGGAAAGGTACAGAAAATCGTTTGAGCCCTTGATTCCTGGGGTCAAGTTTGTACCGTATGATGATGTAGAGGCGATTAAAAATGCGATCACTTCAAAAACAGCTGCGATCATCCTGGAGCCCATTCAGGGCGAGGGAGGGGTGCACGTACCTTCAGATGGATATCTAAGGGCTGTGAGAGAGATCTGTGATGATTCTGATACATTGCTCATTTTCGATGAGGTACAGACGGGCTTTGGCAGGACCGGGAAATGGTTTGCATCTATGCACTGGGGCATCCAGCCAGATATTATGGTCCTTGCAAAGGCAATGGCTGGTGGCTTTCCCATGGGTGCAATGGTTGCGAAAGAGAGTGTGGCCAAAAAGTTCCAAAGTGGAGATCACGCCTCTACGTTTGGAGGGAATCCACTGGCATGTGCAGCCTCGCTTGGGGCGATAGAGGCACTTGAAGATGGTTTGGTAGATAGGTCAGAAAAACTGGGAAAATACTTCCTTGAAAAATTAGGCGATCTAAGGCACGACTACATCAAGGAGATTCGTGGTAAGGGATTGATGATCGGGATGGAGTTGGCGATGGACGGGAGTTCCATAGTCGATAAAGCGAGGGATAGGGGCATATTGCTAAATTGTATCTCAGAGACTGTGATCAGATTTGCGCCACCGTTGGTTATCACAAAAGAACAGATCGATAGGGTGGTGGAAGTTCTTGCATAGGGTAAGGAATGCAATTCTTAAGATAAGCGAATATGTGCCGGGAAAGACGATAGAGGATGTAGCCAAAGGATATGGTTTCATCCCCGAAGAGGTCCTCAAGCTGGGTTCAAACGAGAATCCTTTGGGACCCAGTCCGAAGGCAGTTCAATCGGTGAAAGATTATGCCCACTCCATCAGTGTTTACCCTCCATCGGGTGCCAAGGAGTTAAGGCATGCGCTGGCACAATATGTCGGTTACCCGGTAGATCAGATAGTGGTCGGTAACGGCATGGACAGCGTGCTTGATTTATTTACTCGATTATTTGTGGAGAAAAATGACGAGGTTATCATACCGATTCCTACATTTTCCTATTATGAGCTTTTTACATTAGCTTGTGGGGCTGTTCCAATATTCGTGCCCAGAAATTCAAATTTTGATGTTGACGTTCACAAATTGCTAGATGCTGTGATCGAAAGGACCAAACTCATTTTCCTATGCTCGCCAAACAACCCGACAGGAAATCTGGTTAAGGAAAGTGACCTTAGGCAAATACTCGACGCCCTAGAAATAATGGTAATCCTGGACGAGGCATATGTGGAATTTGCAGATTTTTCTATGATAGAACTTGTCAGGGAATATGAAAACCTCATCGTCACCCGCTCGCTGTCCAAAGCATTTGGGTTGGCAGGGTTGAGAATCGGTTATGCTGTGGCGCCTCCTGAGATCTCTAGAGAATATATGAAGGTTGCTCCGGTCTTTAGCGTTAACAGGATTGGGATGTCTGCAGGAGTAGCAGCGTTGGGGGATGACGACCATCTCACCCAGACGATTAAAACCGTAAGAAGTGGTAGGGATTATCTCCGGAATAACATACCTTTCAAAGTATATCCCTCCCAAGCAAATTTTGTTTTAGTGGATGTGTCCCCGTTTACCTCAGAAGAAATATGTGAATCGCTCCTGAGAAAAGGAATAATTGTTCGGGACTGCAGCTCTTTCAGAGGTGCAGGAGATTCATTGATCCGGGTAAGCGTTGGTACCAAGGAACAAAATAAGCGTGTTATCGAAGCTTTTAAGGGTGTAAGGGCTTGAAGGTTGGCATCACGGGAACTCCAGGGACTGGTAAAAGTGCAGTCTGCGAAATCCTCCAAAAGTACTACCCTGTGATCGATCTGAATCAACTCATTGAGGAAAAGAAATTTTATACGGAAAAAGATCGAGAGCGCAATACTCTGGTCGCAGATACGGATGCGCTCGTAAAATACGTGTTAAATTATTCGAAGGGCGTAAAACAAACAGCCATATTTGAGGGGCATTTGGCGCATTATCTTCCCTTGGATTTGGTCATTGTGCTTAGGGCATCACCTTCTGAACTCAGGAGACGGCTGAGCAAAAAGGGATTTGATGAAGCCAAGATAAAGGAGAATGTGGAGGCCGAAGCACTGGATGTCATACTCATTGAAGCTCTTGAAAGGCATGAAAATGTACATGAGA
>JAQURP010000039.1 GCA_028715545.1 Methanocellales archaeon
TACCGACTGTTATGGTGTTGTTCGCAGTTAGCGTGAGTGTTACTCGACCGTTATCGCTGCTGAACGTTCCTGCGTTCGAGATCATATTGCTGTCACCTGCTGTCACGTTCCATAGTCCATTCGCATCTGTATCGTTCACCAGGAATATGCTTGCAATATCTGTTACCGCATTTGCGGTTCCGATTTCTGTTATGTCTATGCTGTTTACGGTTAGGTTCTCAACTGGTCCAGCCGTGAGTTTTAGTTGCCAGACCACTGTGCTGGTGTTCGTGCCCGCCTTTATATTGGTGTTAATAAGCACATCACTGGCACCATTGGTAGCTGTCACGTTTCCTGTTCCCGTGAGCGTGTTGGACGTTAGCGTCACACCTGAAGCAGTTAACAATCGATGGGAAGCCGCGCCCGTCGCGTTGTAGCTATTCAGTCTAATCTTCAGAGTGTCTGTAACGTTGAAGTTGCTGCTCGTATTCACGTAAACGATCGTGTTGTTGGAGGTTTCATTATTAGCTCCATATATGCCAATTGTACCGTTGACTGTCAGGTTCGTGCCGAACTGGAATACTGCCGTGTGATTCGCATCGAAAGTGGTTGATCCAAGAGGTATATCACCATCGTCAATCAGACCGTCGTTATTTGTATCACTGTATATTCCAACGCACCATGTGTCGTTGTATGCATCAGTGCTCAGACCAGAGGCAGTCAGGTTTATTCCCCAGATTACCACGTCTTCCATCCCCGGCGTTGCCGAGAAGTTCAACTGCATTACCGAAACGTTTGTACTATTCTGTGCAACAATCGCTCCTGTAATCGTATTGTTCGCTCCAAGGATAACCGTAATGCTCCCTGTTGCATTTGTTGTGTTTGAAACCGCAGCGCTTGAATCCTCGATTCTTGCTCCAGAGTAGTAACCTATCGCAGTGTAATCCGTAGAGGGGTTAGCCAATGAAGTCACCAAGGTTGTACCTGCATCCACACGCGCAGTAATATCTGCGACCACAAGTACCTTCGTGCTGCTTCCACCTGCAACCGTAATAGCGGTTGACGGTGTTAATGTTACTGCCCCATTATCGGTTGTGACAGCTGCGGTAGCTAATACCGTCTCGCTCTCGTAGGAGCCGAACGGTGCAGTATCCTCTACCAACTTTACCGTTAGATTACCAGATTCATTTGCGGTTCCAGCTGAGGTTATGGTTATCGAACTAATAGTTGACGTTTCATTCGTCGCAGAGAAGTTCAATGCCAGAACTGGGAAGTTCGTCTGCGCACCCTCGACCCATGTCGTTGTGGTCAGGTTGTATCCAAGAACGCTCATGGATCCTGTCCACACCGCAGTCATCCTTGCCGAAGATATCTTTGTCGTCTGGAGGTCCGCGATGGTCACATTAGAGGTGACTCCACTTGTAGTGTAATTGAGGTATGGCTTTGCCGTTATGTTCACTGAGATACTGTCGCTTGCATTTATACTCGTAGCAGTCGTGTTCACGTAGATCAGGACATAGATTGACCCGCCTGCTGGAACTGTGATGTTTTTGTCGTCCCAGGTCAGGTTAAGGACTGCAACGTTATCGGTTCCGAATGTCGTTTGATTCAGTACCCGCTCTGTATCTGTCAGATCCCATACACCGTCCATATCTGTATCGTTGATTACCCCTATGCCGCTTGTCTTGTCGTAACCGTTACCAGTACCATTCCACGTTACATTGATACTCGTTATGTTCACAGCTTCGGTGGAGCTTGCAGTAAACTTCAGCTGCATTAGTTCTACGTAGGTCTCGCTAACCACGGATGAAACCGTTCCATCAGTGATCGCATTTGTGCGTGTTGCCGTTATTGAACCTGCTGCTAATAACGCATTTCCAACTATTTGGTCGGATGTCTGGTTTACCACCGAGATCATACCTGTATCAGCAATGTAACCTACGGAAGAGTTAGCCATAGAGAACTGGAAGGTATTACCAACCACTATGTTCGAGGACACATTTATTGCTAACAGCACGTTCTTGTTGGTTGCTTTGGGTGCTGATGTCACATTTGCATTTGAGAGTGTCAGCTCGATTGGACTGCTTAGCGTTATCTTGAGTGTTTCATTATCAGTTGCGTATGCGGTAGTAGCTATTATCGTTTCACCTGCACTCACTGCTCCGTCATCATTGGTGTCAACTACGAGACATGCTGTGACATTACCTGCTTCGTTTACCGTGCCGTTGGCTGAAATTACTATCTGCCTTACGTACACAGTTGAAGTCTGTAACCCTCCTACAGTGCCGCTATATGAGAAATTCAATTGTAGCGCAGGGTTCAGATTGGTGGATTTACCAATATTTGAAATAGATGGATTCGATCCCATCGCAACCTTGAATATCGGACTGGTCACCCCAGGAATGTCTGTTGCACTGAGTTGCTTCATCGATGTAGTTGATGGACCTGCATTGCTCTGGTATATCATCGTCTGCAGTCCAGTGGTGTTGTCATAGGCAACGTAATTACTGTAGTTGCCGTATGTCGTAATCGTAACGGGTAATGCTTTTGTATAGTTGCCTGCAAGCCAATTAGAGGTTGTATTCACCGCTATTATGATGGTCTTCGATGCCTGTCCTGCATCGGTCTCGCTTGCACTTCCAATTGTTAGATTGGTATCCAAGACAACGTCGATCGCTTGTAAAGGTGCGACGATTGCAAAGGTCACATTGTATAGTGAAGTATTACCGACCTCGCCTATACTTTCATTCCAGACCTCCATGTTACATGTCGCGTTGTTCATCGTCATGTTCGTGATGCGCCTCACTCCATAGGGGAAGTTTGATGAAATGTCTAGCCACCCAAGTTCATTCAGCGTATAATTGGTGTAATTAAGGAAAGTTGCTCTTGCTACACCACCTACATCGACATAATCAACGCTTATGTTGAATACATATGTGCCACCAGATACATTCCACAGGCTGACGTTTTGGAGCCATACATTTGCCGAACCGTTTGAAAGCGCACCCCATGATGTAAAGCTCTCTGCGAATTGTGCATCATTATTTACGTTTATGGCTCCTCCACTAGTATTCCACGCAATATAGTTCGACACCAGCGTCACGTTACTCTGCGCAAAGTTAAGCGCAGTTACGTTTAATTGCGTATCCAAAGCAGTGACATTGCCATCCTTGTCGTTATCTAGGTATATCTTGGGATATGTGGTACTATTCGAAAAGCTCCAATTGGTTGTCGTCGCCTGCTCCAGCGTAATTTGCGTTATGTTAACCTGACCGGCAATGGCAGTGAAGTTCAACTGTGCACTCTCGACGAGTCCTCTTTCACCTTGCAGCACATAATCGAGGGAGGGCTGATTGGCGCCTGCCGTCATCTGAATCATTGCCTTTCCCGTCGCTGCAGCCGATGTTAGAGTCCCATAGGTGCCTGTTGCTGCTAAGGAAGTAGTACCAGTTGCGGTAAAGTCAGTCACATTGGTTATGTTAACCTTGAGGGTGTCACCGGACCAGAAGTAGCTCGTCGTGTTTGCCACGACCAGCAGATTTAACGAGCAATTGACCGCTATCGCTTTACTAATTCCACTTATGGTTGCGGTTCCATTGTCTGCTGAGAACGTAGTTACAAGATTCCCTACTCTTGGCTCATTTGAATCCCAAACGCCATCCGCATCGGTATCATTTATCAGATAAATAGCTGAGAAGTCTTTGGTACCATTTGCAGTTCCGATTTCTGTAAGCATAATCGTATTCAGTGTGCATGCTTCGATGGTAGCAGTGAAGTTGAGTTGCGCCAGCACGATTCCGGTTGTGTTCGCCCCTGCATTAAGGGTTCTTGCTGCCACATTATTTGTACCTGCTGTCAACGTTAACTTTCCAGTACCTGCTATTTCATTCGATGAAAGCGGTACTCCTGTCGTTGTAACTGCTTGCCCGGAAGCAAGACCTGTTGCATTGAAAGACTCTAATGTCAGCTTTATAGTATCTCCAAGATTAAAGCTGGTCGTGTTAACCCACACGTAGAGGTCTTTTAGCGTGCCAACCGGCACTTCAAAGCCACTCGTAAATGTAATTACAGTCGTGCCATTATCGGCAGAAAAAGTGTCTTTAACAAGTATGTTTCCAAGAGTGTCGTTAATGCCTACGCCAGTTATTTCAGTTGTACCATGAATCGTTCCTGCTTCTGTTAATGATAGACTTGTCAGATTCGCACTTTCACCTGATGCAGTAAGCCGAATCCAAAAGACATCGGTATAGTTAGCACTCTCGTTTGCGATATTTGCAGAAGGAGAGAGTGTATTCAAGCTAGCTGCAAGGCTACCGACTGCCATTGCACCTACATCTCCATCTTCCGTCGGACTAACAACTTCATTGTTGTCATTCCCAACTACAGAAGCGCTGATGCCTGAAAATATCGAAAGCAACATTATCGTTGTTAATATTATCGAGGTTATCTTTTTTCTGTCAACGCTATTTTTAAAAGGTTTACTACTATTATTCATTTTTTCCCCCTTCATTTTTCCCTCTTAGTTTAACCTCATTAAGCTAAAACTAAATACAGAATGAATCTGCTACTATATATAAATTTTTCTCCTAAACCCAACTTTTGAGCCTTTGACATGCGTAAATCCCCTATCATATTCCTCCCAAGTACTTTTTTAATTCCCTATGTTATCATATATTATATAATATGATAGTAAATCCAACCGTTCAACCAAAAATTGAGTTGTTCGATTTTCGGTTCTAGACCAATAGACCCATAAATAGTATCTTGAACCGTATTTAACATATAAAATTGAGTCTTAGCCAAATTATAATGACCTCCCTATCCCCTCAAAGAGAATTTACTCTTCCAGATGTCCTTATGAGCGTACAATATATAAGTATATCGCTATTGGTCGAAAAAGTCGGTTGATTCGATTGATAAGGATATAATCTAACTTTCCTGGGATGGCGGGATATCAGTCGTCTAAATAGAGTCCTGCAGGCTTTACTAAAACCCTAATTTACTAAAAAAACCCTAAAAGTCTTCTCCCAAGATATAGCTGGGATGTTTAGGCTTTTAACCTCAGGCTTTAACAATTTGAGATTGGAAAGTAGTAGAGGCCTAGTACATACAGTTACAATACAGTAAGCATAATATATTATATTATAAAATATTTCACAGAAAGCCTTGAAGAGTACCTATTAGGTCTCTAAATTCTACCTAGAATCTGTTATATTAATAGGCTATGGTACGATTATAGTCTTTAAGAGGGTATCCGAGCAAGCCATGAAAACCGACACCTATGCCTTTCTTTTGGTACCCAAGACTAAGATCTTAAATTAAATCTAAGTAATTTCTGGTTAGCTCTATGAACTTGAGATTCCTCAAATGGTTTTCAGAAGCATTTTTTGGTAATAAATTCTCAGAGGTGCAATCCATTTAGTATAAAAATTAGGATGGTAGAATGGGATCACAAGAGAAGGACTCCATAATTTTCTTTCCAAGAAGACTGTTTCCAGAGCATCAAAAGAAAAGACGGGATAAAAAAAAAGCAGGTTATATTATATATGTAAGTCTTCGTAAGTTTAAATCTTATATAAAATGTTATATTAAAGTCTAAAACGAATTCTGATAGGACCGATCTTTAAGTCAAATCAATGTTAAATAAGACTTACAATAAGCCAGCTTATACTTACATATTCGCTCTGCTCAAAAAAGAAAAATAAAACGCATTGAGATCAAGATGATGGATATCCCAAGAATTAAAACTTTTATAGGAGTTAGTTAAATTAGCCCTTTAAGGGCTTTTACTCTTAATTTAGCTTTTTCACTAAACTTCTCACGTTTTAGATGGGCATTTCAGAGAGAGTATAAATCTTCGAATGGATTTTCTGCCGATTAAGATATCTTAAAAAATCAATAGATCAGAGTAAAAAGCATGCGATGCGACAATACGATAGGTATACATAGATTAGACGTCCAGATATCGCTCAAGCCATCTTTAAAGTCCGGGATTTTAAAAATATTTTGAAAGATTTGAAAGGATCATCTGGTCAAAAAACCTATTTAGACAGACCTCGGGTCGGTAATCCTTCCTTTGATGGCTGAAGCAATGGCAGTAGCAGGGGAGCCCAGATATATCTCTGCATTTGCACTCCCCATCCTGCCCCTAAAATTTCTGTTTGAAGTGGAGATGCAACGCTCCCCATCACCCAATATCCCAAATAATCCGCCCATGCATGGACCACAACAGGGAGCCTCAACGATAGCGCCTGCATCGATAAATCGCTCGATATATCCTGCTTTCAGCGTCTTGACATACTCCTCCCTGGAGGCAGGAATGATGAGCAATCTGGTCCCTTCTGCTATAGAACGGTCTCCCAGGATATTTGCAGCGATCCGCATATCTTCAAATCTTCCATTTGTGCAAGAGCCTATGAACACTTGATCTACCTTGATTCCTTCTACATCGCTCACGCTCTTGACGTTATCCACGCCGTGAGGGCAAGCAACCTGCGGTCCCAGATCTGAGACGTCATACTCCCGGAGTTCATAGGTCGCATCCTCATCGCTCCTCAAAGGCTCCTTGAGAATGAAACTTGGAATGCGCTCTTTAATATATGCCTCCGTTTTTGCATCTGGCTCAACGATGCCTGTCGTGGCGCCCATCTCTACCGCCATGTTACACATGGTCATCCTGTCCGAAATACCCATGTCTCTCATCGTGGGTCCAACGTACTCACAAGCCTGGTAAATGGCGCCAGAAGCGCCAACATCGCCTATCAGACGGAGGATGAGGTCCTTCGAACATATACGATCCTGTAATTTGCCAGAGATATCAAACCTGATCGTTCCCGGTATTCTGAACCACAGTCTTCCTGTAGCAAATACAGATGCCATGTCAGTAGATCCGACGCCAGTAGCAAAAGTACCCAGGGCACCATACGTGCAGGTATGACTATCAGCACCAACTATCAGCTCTCCCGGTATAACATGCCCTTTTTCTGGCATAACCTGGTGGCAAACTCCATCTCCAACATCATAGTTAACGATGCCTTGCTCCTTTGCAAATCGCCTGAGCAGCGCATGATTGTTGGCAGCACCCAAGGAGTCAGCTGGAGCCTGATGATCAAATATTATCGCAATCTTCTTCGGATCCCAGACGCCATTTCCACAGTCGGACACGATCTGCCGGAACGACTCTATCGCAAGCAGGCCAGTAATGTCATTAATCATGGCCCTATCCACATTAGCAAAAGCAAACTCATCCGCTTTCGCAACCCCACCAACAGCCCTAGAAAATATCTTTTCTGAAATGGTTTGCCCAGACATTGATAGCCTTTCTGCAAGCATCGTAGATAAAATTAATCGATGGGACAACTTTTAATTACCATCTCACACAACATAACATGAAAACGATGGAAGATATTTTACAGATTTACGAGAGATTGCAGAGCCGCATCACCTTGGATGAGTTCAAAAAGATGGTACAAGAAAAGATCGACTTGATGGGCGGACTTTGTGACGAAAAAACTGCATCAAAGCTAGTTGCACACGATCTTGGCATTCTTGATATGATGAAAATCGGGGAGATCTCGCTGGATCAAAAAAACGTGAGTTTTATGGGCAAGGTCACACAGGTGGAGACCTCACATGAATTCTCCAGGGATGATGGTTCGATTGGTAGAGTTGCAAACATCATCGCCTCTGATGAGACTGGTTCGATACGCGTGGTACTATGGGACGAACTGGCGGACTTGGTTAAGGTCAACGAGCTATCTGTAGGAAAGATGCTCAATATCAGCGGATACGTGAAAGACGGCTATGCTGGGATAGAAGTAAATGTCGGAAGAAATGGCAGTATGGAGTTCATCGAAACAGACGTGGATGTCAAAATCAAAACCCATAAGATCAGCGATATTGCGAGTGGGATGAGTGGAATAAACATCCTAGGAAAAGTGCTGAACATAGGCGAAATACGCAGATTCTCTCGAAGAGATGGTACGGAAGGATTTGTCAGCAACATCACCATGGGAGATGAAACCGGTAGGATTAGAGTCGTTCTATGGAATGACCAGACCAAGGAAAAACTTGCCCCAGAAGATGTCATCGAAATTACAAATGGATATTCTCGCGAGAATTATGGACGTACCGAGATTCACCTTGATAGGTACGGAAAGATCGAAAAGAGTTCCAAAGAAGTGAGCTATTGTGAACATATAACAAAGATTGCTGACATCAGTATAAACGAATCATACAACGTGATGGGCGTTGTGACCGAGGTGGGAGAAAAGCGGGAGTTTATCAAAGGTGACGGTTCAGCTGGGAAGGTGGCGAATATAAGAATCTCTGACGACACCGATGGGGTACAGGTTGCACTGTGGGGCGAAAATGCAGACTTGGTCGACCAGATAAACATCGGAACCCAGATCAAAATCATAGATGGCTATGCAAAAGCAGGTTGGAGTGACAGCATAGAGCTGAATGTCGACTGGCGAAGCGAGATCAGCACTAAAGATTTATGAGAGGAGATTTGATTCTAATCTGAGGAAAGGATTAAATGACTAAAAACAATCAAACTGCCAAAAAGATTTCTCTGGGAGACCTGCCGGGTGTTGGACCTGCAACCGCTGAAAAACTATTAGAGGCGGGTTTTAGTTCAATAGAGGCTATAGCAGTCGCCTCACCATCAGAGTTGGCAAACACTGCAGATGTAGGCGAGGCCACGGCTGCAAAGATCATCCAAGCAGCTCGACTACAAGCAGAGATAGGTGGGTTTGAGACTGGAGACGTCGTGCTAGAGAGAAGGAAAAAAGTGAGCAAGTTAACAACAGGAAGTGCTGCATTTGATGCTTTATTAGGCGGCGGTATGGAAACGCAGGCAATCACTGAAACATATGGTGAATTCGCATCTGGAAAAACACAAGTCGCACACCAGTTGGCCATAAATGTGCAACTACCAAGAGATAGTGGCGGGCTGGATGGGTCAGCGATAATTATCGATACAGAAAATACCTTCAGACCGGAAAGGATAACACAAATGGCAGAAGGCGCTGGAATAAATTCAGAAGAGGTATTGAAAAACATCCACGTTGCAAGAGCGTACAACTCAAATCACCAAATACTGCTGGTTAGCACTGCCTCTGAGCTGGCGGAGCAGCTAAAAAACACTGATAGACCTGTTAAGCTCCTCATAGTCGACTCGCTGACTGCACATTTCAGGGCAGAGTATGTCGGCAGAGGTACTCTCGCGGACAGGCAACAGAAGCTCAATAGACACTTGCACGAGCTCATGAGGTTTGCTGATCTCAACAACGCAGTGGTCATGGTTACGAATCAGGTCTTGGCAAAGCCAGACGCATTTTTTGGGGACCCTACGCGCCCAATAGGGGGACACATCCTTGGACATACCGCAACCTTCAGAATTTATCTGAGAAAGTCAAAAGGCGAGAAAAGGATTGCAAGACTGGTTGATTCACCCTACCTGCCAGAGGGAGAAGCCGTATTCTCTGTTACGACGGAAGGAATCAAGGATTGAAGGCGCTTGCTCTCGACATCACATCGATGGGACAATTACACACCGAGATAGAAAAAGGGCTGTAGAATCCATTCGCCGCATAAGAATACCAGTTATTCTCGCCACTGGCAACACGGTCTGCTTTGCCACTACGGCGGCATCAGTGGCATGGTAACCGCAGAGAACGGTGGGGTGATTAAGGGTTGGTTACGATAATGAAGAACATGTCATCGGGGATATCGCCCCATGCATACGCGCATTTGAGCTTTTAAAGAAACATTTCTATTCAGAGGAACTGGATAACTCTTACAGAAGAACTGAAGTCGCTGTGCTGCGAAGCTTTGACTTGGATAAGGCAAGGGAGATATTATCCGAAACGGATGTGAGCCCCGTAGACAGCGGATTTGCCGTGCATATCAAAAGCAGCCGTGCATATCAAAAGCAGCCGTGCATATCAAAAGCAGGAATGTCAATAAGAGGGTTGGTTTAAAAAAAGCTTGTGGAATTGTTTGATTGACCTACTGACGCCGTGATCGGCGACTCTGAAAACGATGTCTAAATGTTTGAGGTTGCCAGACTCGGCATAGCAGTTGGAAATGCAGATGTAAGCTGAAAGAAGTGGCGTGACAAAAAAGGGATATGGCGCCGGAGTTGTCGAGGCGATGGAATTTTTATTCCCTCAGCTCAGAGACCCCTATCACAAGGATGATTGCGCCAATCATCAGCACGATGATGCCTATGACCCCTTTTATAAAAGATAACACATCGTCCCTGAAGTACCATAGTCCGCATAGACCTAACACTACCAAAACCAAGCCCAACAATACCCATAGATACTTATTCATCTCCACCGACCTTAGTTTCACGCATCTTTAAGTCAACCACTATATAATCCTTCATAGCACGAACTGCTTCAAACGAAACCAGCATGAAGTTATCCTCTGTTCTGAAGCCCTCGGTATCAAATGCCATATCTGGTTTGATTACGAGGTCAATCAAAGCGCCTGTATGAAGATCGACCACCACGTTATGCATAGTGCCAATATTCGATCCATCGATGCCCATGACTTTTTTGTTAGATAAATTTTTTGCGAAACTCCTCACCATCAGACCCCCATTCCGCTTATCTATCGATATCATATATAAGACTTCGTCTATAGGTGATACGATACGGTTCCGATATATTTAATGGATAGGGTATAAAAACTATGGATGATGAAAACGGTCATATTTAATCCCTCGTCAGGTGTCTCAGGCGACATGATCGTTGCGAGCTTGGTGGATCTTGGAGCTAACAAGAATAAGGTAAAGAAGGCAATGACCTCCATCGGAGATGTCAACGTCAAAATTTCCAAGGTGAGTAGGCTTGGCATTAGTGCAACAAGGGTAAACGTGACGAGCACTGACGATCAGAAAATGGTATACACGGGCATCACAGAAGGCATCAAAGAAAGCGGTTTGGATGATGCGGTAATTGGAGATAGTATCGCGATATGCGAAAGAATAGCTGATGCCCAATTAAAAGTGAATGAGAAACTGAAGGGTGGATTACGCTTGCGGGATGTAGGAAGTGTCGATGCAATTGCAGTTGTGATCGGTGCATGTGCTGCTTTCCATAACCTTGGCTTTGATAAATTTAAAATACGAAGCACCCCCATATGCGTGGGCAGGGGATCCGCCAAAACTTCTTTTGGGAGATTACCAATACCTGCACCTGCAACGATCGAAATATTACGTAATTCATGTCTTTGGAATAGTACATATCCAGGCGAACTCGCCACGCAGGAGCTGACAAACCAGACTGGTGCTGCTATATTGGCTCATTTCATCAATGAGTGTAACCTTTTCTTCCCAAAGATTGAAGTCAATAGAGTCGGATATGGGGCTGGACCAAAAGACTTCAAAATTCCTAACGTACTGCGAACGGTTATCGGAGAAACAGGTGAGATGTTAAGTTCTGATCATATAGACGTGTTGGAGACGAGCGTCGATGATGTCACTGGTGAAGTCTTGGGTAAGCTAATCCGTGATTTGATGAGCTCGGGTGCAAGAGATGTTTCCATTATGCCTGTTACCATGAAGAAAGGGCGACCGGGGCACGTAATACAAGTGATGGCCCAACCAGCCGACACTACTAGACTGGTGAGGAAAATCATCCAAGAGACCGGTTCCCCATGCACAAGAGTTATGCCTGTAAAAAGACTGATCACAGAGAGACATATTAGCACTACTGTGATTGATGTCGGTGAAGATAGAAGAGAAGTGAGAGTTAAGATATCGACAGACAGACAAGGGAATACCTTGAGCGTTTCAGCTGAGTTCGAGGATTGTAAAAAAGTGGCTGAAGAGTTAGGCGTTTCGGTGAAGGAAATAATCAGAAAAGCAGAATGTGTTGCTTGGAGCAGGCTTTCATGAATTGAAAAAAAAGGATATATTTATGAATCACAGCCGTAGAAATTTCACACTTGAAACAATTTATCCTATCCTGTCCTATCCTACATAGCCAAAGAACGCTATAGAGTGTTCTCCATAAATAATACAATACCCTAACTCCCTATCACAATTTAACTTATACTCGAAAGCCGTATATCCTAGCTGCCATATATTATAACGAACGAATGGGGTGAATATCATCAAGGTTAAGAGATATCTAAGCGGGTGCAAGAAAATTGACGATTTATTGGGTGGTGGCTTCGAAGTAGGAACGGTGACCCAGTTATTTGGAGAGCCCGGTAGTGGCAAGACTAATATCTGTCTTCAGCTTGCAATTGAGACTGTGAAAAAAGGGAAAAAAGTAGTTTACATCGATAGCGAGGGTTTTTCTCCAGAAAGATTTGACCAGATAGCGGGGGATGGAGCGGAAAAGATTGCCAAGGAT
>JAQURP010000040.1:0-8657 GCA_028715545.1 Methanocellales archaeon
ACCTTCCGAGGTTATCTTAACGTTCATCTGAACACCGCCAAGATATCCGATTCTCCGAGATCTATCACTGCTAGGGCTGCTATGGCATAGGGTTTACCACATGTTGCCCCCAAATTAGCGCTTGTATCTGGATAGTCCAATGTTTTAACTTTAGTTTCGACCTCTGCTCTTACATGGGTTGGACAGTTTGAGGCAAGGACCACCAATTTTGCCGTGCCCTTTTTAACAGCTTCCAATGTCTCATTTGAACCCATGAGGACTTTACCCGTCTTTACAACGACTTGAAGTGCTCGATTTATATTCATATTCTATTAGCCACCCCTGTAGACAAGTTCAACATCTCCAGTTCCCAGTCGAATCGGCTGCCCAACGATCACATTTTCTGTCACACCAGACAATTCGTCAACTTCCCCATGGATTGCGGCATCTAATAAGTGACTTACCGTTACCTCGAAAGCTGCCCGAGATAGAACTGATGATTTCTCGCCTGCAATACCATGACGCCCGATCTGCTTTAATTCACCACCACATGTCATCATATCTGCTGCAAGCATGATATGTCTAACATCAACTTCCAATCCTTGCTCTCGCAATGTGTCCATTGCCTCGGATATGACGGAGTTCCTAGCAGCTTCAATACCCAAGACATCAGCGATTTCAGTGATGTTGTTTGTTTTAACCCTAGTGGGATCAATGCCATCGCAATGGAGGATTTTCTTAAGTGCTGAACCTTCCGTATATAGGACATATTCCTCGTCTTCCTTCCTGATCACTATTCTTCTTATACCTTCAATGCCCTTGAGAGCCGTGCTCCGTATCTTTTCAACTAGTTGCAATAGTTCCCGATAGGATGGTTGTTCTGGATGGATTATGAGCTTAAGTCCATCTAAGCGCACATCTACTTCTAGGTTATCTCTAGTTCTTTGAGCGATCTCTTCCGAGGTGATACTCCGCTGAGATAGTGTCTTCTCATTTAGATCCATAATTATTTGCATTTCTGCCAGATCAATTGAAAGATCTCCCAAGTCAAGCAGTGAGGTCGCCTCAATCTCCCATGCCAACTTTCTGGCCTCGTCTCTATCACGTTTTATTTCATCCTTTAATCGAATAGTCATCATCGGAGTGCTTGGTACCTTTCTGGCATCTAAAATCTCAATCAGTCGGGGTAAACCAAGTGTAATGCTGATCTCTGCGACGCCAGCATAATGGAAAGTACGCATCGTCATCTGCGTACCAGGTTCACCTATTGATTGCGCTGCTACGGTACCAACCGCCTCACATGGCTCGACCTTTGCTCTTTCGTACGCATCCACAGTCATTTGTAAGATTTCGTCCAACTGGGTTTCTGTGAGTTTTACTGTTTTCAGGTCACGTTGAAGCTCATCAATTATACTTGGAGGAAGGTGAAGTCCTCTAAGCCTTGAATCGATTAGCTCTGGGGATGCCTCCCCTTTAGATGTCTCAATAGGTTTACCTATCTTCTTTAGTATAGACTTAGCATTTGTAGAAGTGATACCAGCTTCTACGAGGTCTTCAACAGATGCCTTTTTTAATTTAGTTAGAGTGAATCCTGCGCCACAGAGCATTTGCGCCATCTTAGAGTTGATGCCTCTCTTCACTAGCGCTTCGGTGGTATCTTTCTTAGACAGTGTTATCCCTCCACAACTTCGCCGGTGACTTTCTGTATTATCCTACGCACATTCACGGACTTTCCGTAGTCGCTCTTAGAGGGGTCTACCCCGTCATCCCCATAAACGAATTGCACTATTTGCCCCCTTGTTTCTCGGACAGTTCCGTCATATTTAACCTCTAGATCCTGTAAAGCATTGATAAGTCTTCTTTGGAGATAACCGGACTGAGATGTTCGGACTGCTGTGTCAACAAGACCTTCCCTCCCACCCATCGCATGGAAAAAGAATTCTATCGGGCTAAGCCCTTTCTTATAACTAGATTTTACAAAACCATGGGCATCAGCACCTAGATCTCCTTTATAAAAGTGTGGGAGGGTTCTTCCCATATAACCCCTCTGGATTCGTTCACCTCTGACAGATTGCTGGCCCACACATGCAGCCATTTGCGTTAAATTAAGCATACTGCCTCTAGCTCCTGAAATCGCCATAACTACCGCCGAATTATCCACACCAAGGTGATAACCCGCGATATCTCCTGCCTGGTTTCTTGCCTTTCCAAGCTCCTGCATGATCTTCAACTCCACTGTTTCATCTATTGTCCGACCCGGCAATGGATCAAGATCCCCTGCCTCATACGCCTCGATCAACCGCTTTACCCCATTTTCAGCATTCAGGATGATATCATGAATCTGCTCCTTTGCATCACTTGGGATATCTTCGTCATCAATGCCAAAGCTAAAGCCGATGCGTGTGATCATCCGGATAGATAAACGCGTAGCATTATCCAAGAACTTTCTTGCCTCAACAGCGCCATACTCCTTAATTATTCTATCCAGAATTTTACCTGCAAAAGCACCTATGCCAATCTCATCGACTGTTCCACATAAAAGAGTTCCATCTTGGATCACAACGTATGCGTCCTTCTTGCATTCTTCTTTCTGACAGATCTCACAGTTATCACACATCTTTGACCTATAGGTTAAGTTAAGTCCACTTGGAAGGAGTTGGGAGAATATCTGCTTGCCAGTCCAGTATGGTTTGTCGCTCTCATAACCAGCGGGGTCTGGAAGATCTACAGAGTCTGATTTTTTCAGCAACTCTAATGCATTATACTTATCGAAAGTAACATTGCCACGTGTTAATAAGAACATGCCAGATATGTGGTCGTGTATCCCCCCAATGATGGGCCCACCAAATCTGGGAGACAAGAGGTTTTCTTCCACTTTCATCAGGATTTTCGCTTCCGCCCTAGCCTCCTCAGTCTGTAGAACGTGCAAGTTCATCTCATCCCCATCGAAATCTGCGTTGTAAGGGGGACAAACAGATGGGTTTATTCTGAAGGTCTTATAAGGCATGACCTTAACCTTATGCGCCATTATACTCATCCTGTGTAAAGAGGGTTGACGGTTAAACAGAACCAGATCCCCATCTTTTAATTGCCTGTCAATCTTACATCCTGGCGCAAGCATTTCTGATAGTTCGGCCTTGTTCTCATCTATGACCTTAACTCTTCGCCCATCGAGACGTCGAACATAATTGGCACCGGGATAATTATTTGGACCCCCAAGAACATACTTTTTGCATTCCTCCAAATTACTAGAGTTTACGTTCATCGGAATCGTCAGCTCTTTTGCAATCTGAATAGGAACACCTATCTCACTAATACTAAGATTTGGATCTGGGGATATCACCGTCCGGGCTGAAAAGTTGACCCTCTTACCAGAAAGACTGCCCCTAAACCGCCCTTCTTTGCCCTTTAGCCGCTGAGACAAAGACTTCAGTGGCCTTCCAGAACGATGTCGAGCTGGAGGAACACCTGAAACCTCATTGTCCAAGAAAGTCGTCACATGGTACTGGAGCAACTCCCATAGATCCTCTATTATCAGCTGGGGGGCACCAGCTTCCCTATTTTCCTGAAATCGCTGATTGATACGAATAATATCAACCAATTTATGTGTCAGATCGTCTTCAGAACGCTGCCCACTCTCCAAAGTAATTGAGGGACGTGTAGTAACTGGAGGGACCGGTAATACTCTGAGTATCATCCATTCTGGTCTGGCATTTTTTGGGTCCATCCCAAAAACCTCGATATCCTCATCAGGGATGCGTTCAAATCGATCGCGTATATCGGCCGGCATTAATTTATGCCCATCTTCTATATAACTCGTTGGCTGTTCAAACTTAATATCCATTTGAGTTTCCTCGCAATACGGGCAGGAGCTTGCCTTAATCGCATCTTTGAACACATTCTTTACAATTTCATCATAGGGTTGACCCAACTTGTTCAAAAGCTTGATTTGATCAAGATAACTTTTCTTAACTGGCTCTTCGAGTAACAGACGACCGCACTTCCTACACGTCGCCCGCAATATTTTGCGAACTAATTTAGCGAATCCAACATGAATGACTGGAGCGACCAGTTCAATACGACAAAAGTGCCCTGGACATTCGCCTGGGCGCCCCCCGCAAGTTTTGCATCTTAGTCCAGGATCTATAACCCCTAAGCGAGGGTCCATCAATCCCATTTCAATAGGATAACCGTCATCATCATAAGTATCCGCTGTAATGATCTTCGTGACACCCATCTTTCGGATTTCCTGGGGGGAAAGAAGACCGAATTTGATCCTTTTAATTCTCTTCGTACTTGCCATCATACCGCATCCTCCAACTCCAATCTAGGGGCAATTCCGAGAGATTTCATCTCATCAAGCAATAACTTGAATGCATAACTCATCTCTATGGGGAATATATCTGTATCTGCACCACAATTCTGACAATAGGATGCTTTTCGACGCTTATCATAGGTAGCGACCATGCCACAGTGACTGCACACTAACTCGACTACTTTATCTGACTCATCAAGTAATCTTTCCTTTAGAGCCATTGCTGCACCATGTCCAATAAGGACATCTCTCTCCATCTCACCAAATCTGAGACCGCCTTCTCTGGCTCTGCCCTCGGTGGGCTGCCTAGTGAGAACTTGTACAGGTCCCCTCGAGCGGGCGTGCAGTTTGCTTGCAACCATATGATATAACTTCTGGTACAGAATCACTCCAACAAACACATCAGCTTGTATAGGCTCTCCGGTTATTCCATCATACATGACTTCCTTCCCAGTATGAGATAAACCAAATTGCTTTAGTGCAGCGCGCAAATCATCCTCAGTTTCACCAGAGAAAGCAGTGGCGTCGATGCGCCTCCCCTCCAAAGAGCCTACCTTGCCTCCAATCATCTCAAGCACGTGCCCAATGGTCATTCTTGAGGGAATAGCATGTGGATTGATTATTAAATCTGGAACTACACCTTGCTCTGTAAACGGCATGTCCTCCTGGGATGCAATGAGGCCTATGACTCCTTTTTGCCCGTGCCTAGATGCAAATTTGTCCCCTAGCTCAGGAATCATTTGGTTCCTGAGCTTGACCTTTGACAATCGTGAGCCGTTCTCGGTCTCGGTTAAAATAACGGTATCTACAACTCCTCTTTCATTTGATCTCACAGTGATAGATGCATCTCTCCTCTTCTGCGGACTCAAGCCAAACTCAGTTGGCTCCTCCAAGAACCTAGAAGGACTGGTCTTCCCTATTAGAGCATGATTCGGATGGACCATGAGTTCTGGATTGACCAAACCATCTTCACCTAAGTGAGCGTAAACCTCGCTTCCCCTAGCCCCTCGAATTTCAGAGTCGGGAACTTCGAATTTATCCTCCTGACCACCGGGATAACGCCGCTCTTCACCTTCATATGTTCTAAAGAAATGACTTCGACCCAATCCACGCTCTATAGAGCCTTTGTTGATGATAAGTGCATCCTCAACATTATATCCTTCATAGGATAGTACTGCCACAACGAAGTTCTGACCAGCAAGCCTCTCATCGAAGCCGATGGCATCTGATGTTTGAGTTTTAACGAGTGCAAGCTGAGGGTAATGCAGCATATATGCCCTTGTGTCTGGTCTGAGTTTCATGTTCGCTGCAGGCATGCCAAGTGACTGTTTAACCATGCCAGCGCCAATGGTATTACGTGGCGAGGCATTGTGCTCTGGGTAGGGGATCATGCCCGCGCATATCCCTAAAATCAGGGACGGATCTATCTCCAGATGAGTATGCTTTTCCGTAAGTTCTTCCTCGCTTATAGCGATCAAAGTATTTTCTTCTTCCTCAGGGTCAAGATATTCTATTAAGCCTTGCATAACCAAGTCGTCAAATGTCATCATGCCATCTTTCAGCAATTGAATGTGATCCTCGGTTACCAATGGTCTACCCTCCTCGATGACTATTAGAGGACGCCTGGCCCGACCAATGTCTGAACTTATGATAATCTCATGGGTTCTATCGTGATATGTAACGTTTACTTGATTAGATATAATACCCCGCCTTCTTTTGGCCCTGATTTCCTTTACTAATACGGCTGGATCACTGTGTGTCCCAACTAGGGTCCCATTTACAAATACTCTGGCCCCATGGTCACTGCTTATAGGTTGCAATCCAAGTTCAGATAGAGTTACTTTAAAATCGTCCTCCACACCAGTTGACAGCTCCACCAGCTGAGCAAAGTTCTTGACCAAGCCGCAGTTAGGGCCCTCAGGCGTCTCTGAAGGACAAATTCTGCCCCACTGTGTCGGATGCAAATCGCGAGCTTCAAAGTGTGGTTGTGCCCTTGATAAGGGAGATATAACACGACGTAGATGGGACAACATAGCTATGTAATCCGTTCTATCAAGCAACTGAGAAACCCCTGTGCGACCACCAACCCAGTTGCCCGTAGCCAGAGGATGCATCAAACGTTCCGTCAGAACATCTGCCCTTACCACGGTTAAAATGCGAAGTTCTCGATTTCTCATATTTGCTCGCTCTATCTGGTATTTAATGTCCCTAGTGAGACGACTAAATGAAACGCGGAATAAATCCTCCATTAAGTCCCCAGCAAGTTTCAGCCTTTTGTTGGAATAGTGATCCTTATCATCCACCCCTCGGCGCCCAAGAGTTAATTCAAAGCACGATTCTGCCATTCGACCAAGGAAGTGTGCTTTTGCAAGTCTACTCTCTTCATCATTGCCCAAATGGGGAAGCAAATACCTATCGATAACATAATTAGCTCGCTTTTGCTGATATTCTCTGGCTTGACCTGCTGCAACTCGTTTTCCGAGTTTTTCCCTGGCTTCTTCCACGCTGTCGATTTCTGCTTCCTCCAGGTTCTCCAGCATGAATTTCACAATTTCTGGATCTCCAGAAACAGCATTCACTATCTCTTGGTCTGTCTCTAAACCAAGCGATCTCATTAAGGTGACAAAATTAATTCGGCCTGAGATGGATGGGAAGGACACTCCAAGGATAGAGTCGCGCCCTCGCTCTACAATAACTAAGGCACGATATCCCCTTCGTTGAGAGAAAACCTTTGCAACCTCTATTTTATCGCCGTAGCGTTCATCAAATTCGACAAGAATTTTGTTTGGTGCCAGGTCCTCCAAAGTCATCAGCACGCGTTCGGTACCATTGATAATAAAGTAACCACCTGGATCCTGAGGGTCTTCGCCCACCATTATCATTTTTTCTGGTGTGAGTCCATTCAGATTACAATTTTTTGACCCCAACATTATCGGAAGCTCACCAATTTCTGCCTCGGATTCCTCTGCATCCTCTATTTCCCCAATCTCATGATACTTCTTAACTATAGACATTTTCAGATAGATAGGTGCTGCATAAGTAAGATTTCTAAGTCTCGCTTCTGTTGGAAATAATTTCTCATAGGATCCATCTGCTTCTCTGACTTTTGGCGTTCCAACCCTAATCTTGCCGATCTTGACATATACTCTATATTTGCCCCTACTGTCAACTTCCTCAATATCAGTTTCGATTATATCTTGCTCACCCATAATTTTCTGGAGACCGTTGTCGACAAAATCGTTAAAAGAATCTACATGGTGCTGAGCAATTTTTTTATTAGTAAAATAGGCTTTGGATAAAACTCTTCGATCTAACATCTCATCCCTCAATCACCAATCGATATGATAACGCTTTGCCCGCAATCAAGCTATCCCTAACTACTTTGACGACATCGCCTGCCTGTGCATTTATTTCCTTGCAAACAGGATCAGACGTCTTGATCTTGGGTAATTGTCCCTTGGTTATATAATACTTCTCCAATAGTGTTTTTATTTCATCTTCTGTCAGCAATATATGTTCGGGAACCATATTATGGTTGAGAACGCTAAATTCTTTCAATTAATTTCCTCCACTTTGAATGATTTTAACGGGCTCGGAGGGACTTGAACCCCCGACCACCTGGTTTCTTCCAGAATTTTCAAGATCCGTCTACCATAAAATGCCAACGAATGAGACAGATGGGGCATGTTTTGATTAGATTTCATCTCTGCTAAAAGTTTGGTTAAAAGCCAGGCGCTCTTCCTAGCTGAGCTACGAGCCCTTTGCAAGACCGTATGGAGCTTCTGCTCAAGCACGGATATACGACGTTTAAACGTATTATATATTATAGCTACCAACAAACGCTCACCATTATTAGAAGTCGCCGAGATATGTCGCTATAGCAATGCAGTCCCATAATTTAAACTTTTCTAAGATTTTTGGGAGTGGTATTGTTTACTCGCATACATTATAATCTTTTCGATGAAGATGAAAATCCATTTTGTTAGGGTATGGTCAAGCGACTTAATCATATCATATGCATACAACTTAACGAGCTATGTACTCTTCTGTAATAGCACCTCATTTCTACCGGGATATTTCAAAGCTTAGAAAAGATACATTTTAATTGTTCGATAAGCGCTAAGGATTATCCCAAAATCACTCAAAGGACTATTCAATTAGGTCCCAATGATGTAGAGTAACTGATGCAAAACCGAATTCGATTTCAGATGCAATATTTTCTATGAAAGGCTATGATACTAAAGGTTTCTAGGGTGGATTCAATAAATATAGCTATAACTAACTGAAATTCAATCGCACTTAAAAATGAGATAATGCTGGACTGAAGAAGGGAGATTATTCCTCTTCTTCTGATTCTTCTGAT
>JAQURP010000040.1:8757-10448 GCA_028715545.1 Methanocellales archaeon
TTCTTCTGATTCTTCTGATACCAATTCGGCTGTAGCGAACCTATGCATTACCTTGTTAATTTTTATCTTAACCTCATCGCCTAACTTGGTATTAGGCACGAATACCACAAATCCCTCGATTCGAGCTATTCCGTCTCCTTCCCGAGCTATGTCCTCTATCTTTACATCGTACGTTTCCCCATCTGCTACGGGGGCACTTGGCTCTTTTCTATACAAAATTTACACACCTCTATGTTGCATGGCTAGCTATGCCATAGTAGCTTATAAAGTTTTGGCTGGATCGTCTGTGGATACATCAGATCATTTTGTTAAAGTCATACCTAGCCGAGAAAGTCCAAAAATAGGTTGAATTTAATGGAACAAATCAGTTCACTAACAACCTATTATGGATATAGAATGAACAGCAAAGTCAAAATACTTCAATTAATCCTCATGTATCTTTCCAACAACTGGGAACTTGTTGAGCAGATCAGCACCATGAGGGGCTTTCTCAAGATCGTCTGTCAAATCTTCTCCAGCGTTGTGAATAACCTGATGAGTCCCATCCTTCCACAGAAAACTACGAGATACATCATATACCTTCCCATTGTAGGCTATTAGTGCTGGAACCTTGCCTTTGCCATTGTATCGGGCAAGCTCTTTCCTGGTGAAATTTTTCATATTCTCACGATCTTAATCGACGATTTGTTGGTAGAGAGGTTTGGAAAAGGAAGCACTAAAACATCAGTACTTCCTTTTACTAATTCTGAACCTACTTCAGGAACTTGGATACAAAAGGAGATGTCTCGCCTCTGCGCAGGAAATGTCCAGAAGGTCCTTCTCCCAAGAACTCAGAGAACCAAGACTCGTGCTCAATTTCTTCGTTTAGAATCGCCTGAGACAGATCGTAGGTACGATGATCCTTGCCTGCCGTAAGATTACAGATGTATGTATAACCTCTGACTGCACAACGCTCAGCTGCCACAAGCACCTTGATTATCTCAATAACATCCGTTGGATCTGCGGGAAGAGATGCTGGCGGACATGCAGACATATCGTGGAACTCTTTCATGTCATCTGGCAGTTTACCCCCAAGCTCGTAAATGCGGGGTACAATAGCTTCGAAGTGATTCCTGTCTTCAATGCGAGCAGTCTCCGCAATCTCCTTTACACCTTCTCCCTTTAAACCAATCAGGTTGCACCGAAGGATAGTATAGTAGTAGTAAGTCGTGAGTTCCGCAGCTGCGTTCTTGACCAAAAGCTCTAACAATTTATCAACATTGACCCCGGACTTCTCAACCATTTCTCGCGCCACTTTAGCCATACTTCCACACCTCCATTTTATCCATACGTGACTTACAAATAAAAAGTTTTTCTGTTTATTAGAGGCATGTTGATACCAAATAAAGTCACTAATTAATTATCTTCTAACCGAATGCCACATCAAGCACCATCATTACCGCAAAACCCATCATCGCACCCATGGTGGCTAAATCCGTATTGCCGCCGCGCTGAGACTCTGGAATTATCTCCTCGACTACAACAAAAATCATAGCACCCGCGGCAAAACTCAAAGCGTAGGGAAGTATAGGCTGTACAAGAATAACGGCTACAGCTCCAATTACACCAGCGACTGGCTCAACTATTGCGGATAACTGACCATACCAAAAACTCTTCAAACGAGACATCCCCTCACGTCGAAGAGGCATAGA
>JAQURP010000041.1 GCA_028715545.1 Methanocellales archaeon
GGAGGATTTAGCTTGGAATTATCGATTTACAGCGGTCCTGGCTTTGAGATTTTACTTGAGGTTAAAGGCAGAAGTGCACAGATGATGATAAAGGGCCCAATCTCAAGATTGGTAGAGCATATAGCCGAAGGGTTTAATGCACATGCAGCTATGGAGAAACTGGCGGCAGTTCGGGAAAAAGACGTCGTAATATCCAATTTAATGCCCCCTGCTCCAAGTGGACCTTTTAGAAGGCTTGTAGGTGCACAGGTGAATCGACTCCTTTTGCGAAAATCTATGCCTGAGAGTTTGATGCTGCTAACCACAGGCAGATGTCAATGCACATGTAAGCACTGTATAATATATGGGTATGGGCTGAAGCAAGCCTCCGAACTCTCCACCAAGGAGCTTTATCATGTGATAGATCAGGCACTTGAAATGGGAGCCTATCATGTGAGCTTTGAAGGAGGTGAGCCAACCCTAAGGGACGATATATTCGATTTGATCGAGCATGTTGATACAGATAAAGCTTCCACTCATCTGATAACGAACGGGCTCCGCCTGACAAAAGATTACGTAATAAAACTGAAGGAAGCGGGGCTTTTCTATCTGCATGTCAGCCTGGACAGCCCCTATCCAGAGGAGCACGATGATTTCAGAGGAATTGAAGGTATTTTTGAAAAAGTCTCCGCTGGAATCAAGTATGGTGTTGAAGAGGGTTTGATAGGGATCGTCGAATACACAGCTAATCCCTATAACTCAGATTTTGAGAGGTTGGAGGATTTATACAAACATTGCAGCTCCCTTGGCGTACATGAGATCTTGGTGGATGAGGTGGTTCCCGGAGGCAGATGGGGGTTCGATGAAGGTGACATACTGAAGAAAGAGGATTATGAAAGGTTAGCAGAATTTCAAAGTGAGGCAAATAAGAGGGAAAACGGACCCAGAGTATCCTCTTCTTACTCCTACAGGGACCCGGATATCATGGGGTGCTTTGCTGGAAGAAGGTGGATGTGGATATCGCCAACAGGAGAGGTTATGCCCTGCTTACACACCCCCATTTCCTTTGGAAATGTGCGTGACATGAGCTTAGAGCAAGCCTGGAAAAACATAAGAAGAAATCCCATTTTTAAGAAAAAACCCAAAACCTGCACCTGGAGAGACCCTCAATACAGAGAGAGTTATTTCGACAATATCAGAAATGCAACTGAAGAAGAAAGGTTGCCCTACAGAGTAGAATAAACTGTTTATCAAAGCATAAGATTAAAAATTGTTGAAACATCGGGCGTTGAAAACGTGTTACGTCTTTGAATGAAAAGTAAGAAACTTACTATTGATGTAAGAAAATAATTTATTAACCTTTATTTGTATCAAATAAATGATGAATGTTATGGCACAAAAAGAAATAATTTTAGGTTTGCAGGATATTGAAAAGTTAAAAGAAGATGGAAGAATTTTAGAAGCATTTGTAATTCTTATTAATTGGTTTGAAAGAAATCTACAATCTATTATTTATTATTACTACGTTATTACAAAAAAAGACGAATCTAAGAAAAAGGAACTTCTTGAAACATTTGAAAAACGTAAAGGTCAAAAAAGTAGGATATCTTCACAAGCCCTTATTCAAATATTGAATCAAGATCTGTCGCAACAAGAAAAGACAAAAAGTTGGGTAACTATCACAAGGTTTTGGGGAAGTGAAGAAGTTTGGGATGATGTCAAAAAAATAATTAGAAAAATTGGTGAGGACTTTCAACTTATTGGTGAGGAGTTTCAACTTGAGAATATAGATAAACTGATCAAAGAAATATCAGATTTTAGAGAGATAAGGGGAAAAGTAATACACCGTTTATTAGAAGAGAAGTTAACAAACAAGGAAGTTGAAAAATATTATGAGAAAGGAAAAAAATTAAACCAGAAAGTTGAACACTTACTCTTCCACTGTTTAACTCCTGATTCACGTGTGAATATTATCCTTCAAAAACGTTGAACTAAAATTCAATCCTAAAGGAGAATATAACCAAAATTACCATTTCTAAAACACCCTAAATATCTCCAGTTGATTATGATAATCAAAAAGGTACAAAACTCTAAATATAAAAGGAAAACAGTAAAATAAACCAATAGTTTCAATGGTGTAAAGTCCAAATTTTGAGTTAACTGAATGATAAAAAAATTAAGGATGCATAAAAAAAGATGATATTAAACCGTAATTTGGGGGAGGTGAAATAATGAAGCAAGTAAAATGTTTTTCTTCTGACAAAAAGGCAAATAAATGGTTAAAAGAAAATCAGGACAAAGAGATAATTGACATTAAATTCAGGCTGGCGGTTTTGCAATAATTTATGAAGAAGTAAATGTTTAGAAATGGAAAATATCATTTTTTCGTTGCCACTTACTTATTTAGATAGCAAAACCCCCTAATCTCTAGAATCTAATCCAATTTTCCCATATGGATCGGAAGTTTCGGAATTTCCTTAAAGTACTTTGATCTGAATTCCGGATCCAGCATCAAGCACGACCTCTTGCGCCTGAACTCAGGGAACTTTCTCATCCTCCCCCAGATGTCTTTGACACTCTCTTCCCTTATGTTCCCGAAAGAGATGGGCACATAAGTACAAGGAGTCAAATCCCCGGAATCCACCAAATTCAGCCATCTTCTCCCGGCCATACACCCGAAGAGATTCGGAGATTCAAAAAAAGTCATCGAGAACATCCTTGGGCCTTCCTGCGTGGAGTTCACTCTCCTGTACATATCAAGTATGCGCTTTCTATGGCTCTCATTAAGCATCATCCCCTCATTGCCCATGTAGCCCCAGGTCGGAATGCCCTCCCATACCGTGAGTTCATGGACGCCCAGTTGTGCTGCGAGGTCATACAACCCCTCCAATTTCCCACTTTCGATCAAATCTGGATTTGCATGGGTATGCATCGAGACGTATAAGCCTGCCTTTACGGCATTTTTCATGGATTGCGTTGCTTTTTCAAACCCACCTTTAACACCCCGGGCTTTATCGTGCTCGGCAGGAATCGGGCTACGTAGACCTATAATAACGGCATATAGCCCAGCTCTCTTCAACTCCGCTGCCTTTTCTTCGGTCAAAAGAATGCCAGGTGTGAATACGCTCGCTATAGCCTTCTCCCTATCAACATGCTCGACCAACTCTGTAAGGTCTTCACGCAGGAGTGGATCCCCTTCAGCGAATCCGATGGATATGGCACCAAGATCAATTACCTGATCGATGAAATCCTTCAACTCACCTGTCGTAAGCTCCTCACTGGGGGATTGTACCATGTTGCAATGGGCACATCTGCATGAACATCTTTTAAAAGCGTTGATGGATACAGCTTGGGGTACATACTTTCTCCGCAGCAATATGTCGATTTCCGCTTTTAACGCCCGTCTGAAAGGACCACTTGGAATGGGGGGCAACCAGGTTGTTAATACGACCGAATCATCCTTCACCTCTATGGGCTTCTCATTTTGAAGCATGGAATTAACATGTCTGATGATGGGGGCGCATGGCAGAGAAAGAGGACCAGATGACTTGAGTTCGGTATGATCTTCAGTAACCTCTAACCAAATTTCAATGCCCTTTGCCTTGTAAACCGAAACCTCTGACACTAACTCATCTCCAATCCAAGCCACTAAGCTGTGGCAATAAAAGTTTTCCAAAGCAGAAATAGTTAACTATAACCTCTCCCATCAAAACAGTCATGAAGCTTTTAGCTTATCAAATGCCTGGAATTAAGGCCTTTCTGGAAATCGAAGATAAAAAAATTAAGGCAATGACAAAAGGTCCTCTTTCATTCTTAGCCAAGCCAATTTGTGATAAGTTCAATGATCATTTTTCAGGGCCTCCCGCTGCAATCCTCAAAGGTGGGATATTTATTTCAACCATCTTTCCATTGGTTCCCAGTGAGCCATTTAGGAGGTTGATGAGTGCCCAATTAAAAAACAATCTCTTTGGCACGTTTACACCTGAATGTGTTTTCATCATGGTTACCAGTAGATGCCAGTGTAAATGCCAGCATTGCATTGCCTACGGAATAACAGGCAAAGACGAATTATCCATTGATGAAATCTATGATTTAATTGATCAAGCCCTCGAACTTGGTGCAAATCAAATCAGCTTTGAAGGAGGGGAGCCAACCCTTAGGGAAGATCTACCAGAACTAATAGCCCACATCGATAAGAACAAGGCAACATCGAATGTTGTGACCAATGGACTCCTCCTAACAGAAGAATACGTGCGAAGGCTAAAAAAGGCTGGATTGGACATACTCACCATCAGCTTGGACAGCCCCTATCCAGAAATTCACGATGGATTTAGAGGGGTGACCGGTCTATTTGACAGGGTCACTGAGGGCATCAAGCATGCTGTCAAAGCCGGTCTGATAGTATGTGTGATCTATGTGGCGTCACCCCAAAATTCGGATTTGGAAACCATGAACAAGTTGTTAGAATACTGTGAGTCGTTGGGTGTTCACGAGCTTTTAATCGATGAGATCTTTGCCAGTGGAAAGTGGTCTGGCAAGGATGTACTAACTGATCGTGACAGGGAGCGTTTGATCAATCTGGCGAGAACACAGGAAAGAAATATCTGTGTAACTCCATTTTTCCATCTCAGAAATCCCGATTTATTCGGCTGCTTCGCTGGGAGGAGATGGATGTTCATTTCGCCTACAGGCGATGTCATGCCATGTATGCACACTCCTGTCTCGTTCGGAAACATCAGGGATATGGATTTGAAAGACATATGGAAGGGGATACGTAGACATGTACTATTCAGAAAAAAGCCAGAAGTATGCACCATCAACGATCCCTGTTTCAAGGAGAACTATCTCAAAAAAATCCCCAAAGATGCAGATTTGCCATATCCGATCGAGAAGCTTGATTAACATGAACATAAAAATAAGAAATTTTGCTCCTTTGATGCTACTAAAAGCCCTATGGCAGCTATGGGTAAAAAAAGGACCTTTGATACTCTCCCATGGAATTAATTCAGAGTGCAATCTCAGTTGTAAATTTTGCATCTATTGGCAAGAGAAGGGGGAGGAGATGGAAAAAGAAGAGATATTCCATCTTCTTGATGAGGCCAGTTCCATGGGAGTCTTGGCATATAACGTATGGACTGCAGAACCTCTTATGAGAAAAGATCTCCCAGAATGTCTTGAGTATGCCAAGTCTCTGGGCATGATGACCTTCATGGTAACCAATGGGGTTCTTTTAGGGGAGAGGGTGGACGAACTCTCAAATCTTGACTATCTGTCGGTTTCTGTGGATGGTACCAAGAGCTATGAGAAGCTGAGAGGGGTCGATCTTGATAGGGTTTTGAAGGGGATTAATGCCGCAAGAAAAAAAGGAATTCCGACCGTAATAAATTGCGTTCTCAACGGAAAGAATCTGGACGAGATTGAGGCTCTCATACGCATCGTCGAAGATTTGGGAACATGGATATCATTCGAGCCTCTTTATGAGTATGGCGACATTTCGCAAGATGTTTGGGATGAAATAGGACTAAGAGACTTGGGTAAATACAAAAAGACCGTCGACAGAATCATTGAATTAAAAAGAGAAGGCTCACCAGTTCTAAATTCCTACACCTATCTCAGGATGATAAGAGACCTCGATCCTGACTTTCGCTGTCATGTCAATGACATCATTCTCCATGTTTCTTCTAAGGGTGAAGTAGAAAACTGCAGGGTTTACCGTCAAAATATGGGAGAAGGAAGTCTCGGTAAAGCCTGGGAATATTCAAAAGATAAGGAAAAGAAAATACCTTGCGAAGGATGCCTCTTTTTTGGATACGCTGAGTTAAGTCTCATTTATAGCCTAAAACCTGAAGTGATACTGAACTGTGCCAGAACATTCAGAAAATTCATTTGGTCTTAGTTAATTAATTGTTTAGTAGTTAGTCATACAAGATATTTTACAAATCGCAGGAGTTTTGGATCCCTCCTAAGTGCCAATGAAGTGATGCTTAGACCCTTCATGAAAGTCTTTGAATGTCTGGACAGCTCTCTCGTAACGTCAACATCCTGAAGAGCTTTGACCATTTTATCAACGTCTTCGTCTGGTATTCTCTCCATGACCTTGAGCGCCCTATAGCCTGTCTTGTATTCTGAGAGTAATTCCTTGCGCCACATAGATGCATATCTGTCAAGGCGTTTTTTGGATACATCGTCTGCTTGTATGGCTTTGGCTGCCACATCACCGCATATGATCCCGGCTAACATTCCATAGGGCAAGCCTGCTTGGCCAGCTGCACCGCCGACTATCATGATCCCCTTATTTACCAAATCACCTGGAATGGTGGCTATGGGATCCCCCCCCTCTAAAAGGTCCAGGATTTTAGCCTTCTCGAAAAAGTGGGATACCAACCTGTTCTTATAAACAAATTGATTGAAGTATTCCCTGGCAGGTCTTGGTGTATTACGAACAAAGGCTGCAACGCTTGCTTTAGAATCGCCTTTTGGCGATATGGTTGCCTTCCAGCCAGGTGCCACTGACCGCCCTATGTGATATTGAAAATATTCCGGGTAATCGGTTTCAACGCCAATCATCTCTGCTTGGGCTGCTGAGGCCATCTCTTCTGGATGCCTCATGGATTTTAATCCTGCCCAATGGGCTATGGACGATTCTATGCCGTCGGCTCCGATGACTATCTTTGCCTTGTAAAACCTCTTCTCGTTATTCTCTCTTGTGGTTACCTCATGGGTTTCATCACCAAGTTTTAGGTCAATGGCTCTTGAACCTGTTTTGATCTCGGCACCCGAATCTTGGGCAATTCCAGCGTAGTATTCATCGAATATAGCTCTATCAATGGCGAATCCCGGGCTGTTAATTACAATTCTGAAGCCAGACGGGGATACGATGTGCATGCCCTTTAATCTATGAATCACGTATTCTTTTTGGACGCTTAATCCAGTTATTTTAAACATACCTTCAAACGTCGTGTCTGCCGGGTGTGGCCCAGCACCGATTCTTTCTTTTTTATCCAAAAGCAATACGCTCGATCCTGCCTTTGAAGCCTTCCACGCTGCCATCAAACCAGCAGGACCGGCTCCGACCACTATTATGTCGTATGACATTTGATCAACCATCTTCAAAATACTCCTCAAAGATCTCCATGTATACGTCTCCCTTTATCGTGTAGTGTTTCGATGATTTGCCATGGGATCTCACATATTTTTCCACTCGAAATCCTTTTCTATATATGATATCGCCGATAGTCAGCTCTTTTTTATTTATCAACTGCAAAAAATCAGGTGGGTTATCAATTGGAATGATGACCTTACTGGTGACCAGCTTTTTGCCATCCAATACGAAGCGTGACTCTCTGATGATGCTATCCTCAAGCCCATATTGTCTGACCACCTCAAATTTTGCGTTTTTGAACTTTCTCCTGATAAATGAAGTTGTTGATTCACTTGATTCAATCAGGTCAGCATACCATGTCATTTTATCGTTATCATAGTGTTTGGAAAAGTATAAATAGTATTTCATTCACGCATATTGATATCTATGAAATACGAAGACCCTGAAGAAGAAGTATTAGATGAGAAGCTTGAGGAAGAGGTAATTGGCATATGCGATGGGTGTGGCATCGAGGTGGACGAGACAGAGGCGACCACCTGCTCAATATGCGGTGCCATATACCATGATTGGTGCATGAAAGATGTTTGTAAACGCTGTGCAACAGCGTGGTTGGATTCCGAGTGATTGAACCTTAAGCGAATAAGTAGTAGAAATATAGGATAGGTTTAAAATTTTAAATTTCATTCTTAAATATTAAAAAAGTAAAATACCATAAAACAAGCAGATAATTGAGCGAAAGCGATTTAGTTGAAATTGCCGCGAATCAAGGCTACCCCTTCTCAAGAAGTCGTGCATACATAACCTATCTTCGGAATGAAGTCCTTTTTCCTCGATAAAATCTGGGGAATAAAACCTTTGTCGTTTTTTATCTCAATTCCAAAAGCCTTCTCTATTAACCACTTATCGCCTGTGACCATAAGCTCCTCACCGGACTCCAGGGGATTCATGATGAGGAGAACGACCAAATCGTAGCGCTTCTCCGCACGTAAGCTCTCCATGGCTGCTTTTATATCGCTTTCTTTAGCCCTTATATCTTCTTTGTCCATTACCATTACTTGCCCAACGGCAATTTTCTTATCGCCGAGTTCGTATTCCTTAAAATCATGAAGCAGGATGTCTCTGCCGGATTTTCCTTTTATGCTTATACTTGCCGTCAAAAGTTCTTTGCCATATTCCTCTATCTTGACACGCGCGATACGGGCTAATTTACGTGCCAACTCTTTGTCGAGATCAGTGGTGGTTGATAAAGTCAACATTAGTGTATCGGACAGCAATCCCGAGAGCAGTAATCCAGCTATATCTTCATGAATTGCAATTTTATGAAGCAGCATTTGTTCTGCCACAATTGTGCAGGTGCTGCCAATTGGCTCATTGTGAACGTGAATGGGCATGAGTGTTGAGATATCACCGACTCGATGATGGTCGATGATCTCTAATATATGCGCCTCTTGCACGCCATCAACCGCCTGAGAGGTCTCGTTATGGTCAACTAAAATGACCTTCTTTTGTATGGGCTGCAGTAAATCGGTCCGAGTGACGATGCCGAGTAATCGAAGTTCGCTGTCGACAATTAGTGCACTGCGATAGTCAGACTCCAAAACCTTCTGCCTTAACTCTGCAATTCGCGTATACCGTTCAGCGACCGTTACATTCTGAGACATTATCGAATAAAGCGGAGTGGACAACTCGAGCAATCTGGCAGTAGTAATAGTATCGTGGGGCGAAGAGATGAGCAATGTATCAGACCTTGATGCCGCTATCGTGACTTCAGTGCTAATCGGAGAATTGCCGGTAATTATGAGGGCTGAGCATCCCTTTTTGATCAAATCCAATTGTATATCAGTCCTATCGCCTAAAATGACTACGTCGCCGGCGTGTATTCTGTCTAAAATCGTCAGTCTCTGCATTGCCGCAATAAATACCCTGCCGTTTAATTTGTTTAGTTTTTTAGGATTGACGATCACGTTTCCCTTTAAGGTTCTGATTAAGGTGTTCAGATCAACCGGTGTGGTGGATAAATCCTTGCGTCCCAGATTGGCGATGTAATATTCTGCGATGTCTCGGAGCCCGACGACCCCCAAGAGCTTTCTCTCCGGGTCAATGATAGGCACCGTACGGATGTTTTTTTCCCTCATTAAAGATGCAACGTCCTGTATCGAATCGTTGGGCGATGCGACAATGGGTTTCCCCAGGTCCATATCGCCTACGTTGGCCACAAGACTTTCCATCTCCATCGGGTACTCGAAGTTGAATCTAGAGAGCACAAATTTAGTCTCACTGTTCAAATCGCCCGCCCGGACAGGGAGATAATGGTGCTTTTTATCGAGGGCGTTCTTGAGGTACGCATAGCCAATAGCAGAGCAGACGGAATCTGAGTCAGGATTCGTGTGCCCGATAACAAATACTCGCTTCTGATTCTCTGTGGTCATTTTCTCCCTTTTTAATTATCTAAGATGATCTTGCCTACTATTTGATACTTCTTCTTTAGGGGGAAATTTTAGTTTCTAAATAAAGTAATTAA
>JAQURP010000042.1 GCA_028715545.1 Methanocellales archaeon
CACCTCCTCAAACCCGGGAGCATCATTTATGAAACAGCCGTGGCCCCCGTCATCAAAAACCTCCTCGAAAGTGAGCGTCCCGTCCCCCAATTTTACGATATATTCATCCAGTTTTTCCGCGTTCATGCAGAAGGTATGGTGCTCGAACAGTCCTGCAATGGTCTTGCCGTTCATCAACGCTCCTAATGTGTGACCGTTTCCGATGTTTATCAGGATCACCGGATCTTTTTTCATTATGGGAGGATCGGTCAATGCGCCCCAAATGGCAGCTATCCCCGTATCAGATAGAACCACATCATAGCCCGCTAGGCTTTTTGCCACGGCTTCCATCCTGGTTAAATAAGGGGGCAGGTTATCTTTATAGACATAGACGAAAGATGAAAGGTCCCCACCCATCTCCATGAACTTTTTGATATGTTGGAATCTGAAAATGCGGTTGCTCATTTTGGGCGAATAGCCATGATCCTGAACTGCTATGGCGACTTTTTTTGGGACTTCGACGTCAAACAGGGATAATATGCGTTTGATTGCGTTGATGTCCACATCTCTGGTTTCGATGCATGTCGCATTTTTTGGTGCCTCGTCTACAATCCTGACACCAAGGTCTTTCACCCTCTGCAGATTGTCATACAATGTCATGGCAGCAGATTCGGTCGCATACACATTGAGACCTGCTTCTATGTGGTCTTTGACCGCTTTTGTGCTGGGCCCCCCGCCCATGGTTTCCCCGGTCAAGAATATGTCTTTACCCTCCTGAGTCATCTCAGCGATCCTTTTGGCGACGATTTTTGTCTGTGAGGGCAGCACCATCTTTATGCAGTTTTCAATCCTCTCATCGCTATCATAAAGCAGAAGGTCCTGGGTTCCTAACCCCACATCTATGGCTAATATTTGCATTGAATCCAATCTCCATTTCAGCATCTAGAACTTATTTCTACATATGATTCTTTGAAACCTTTTACAGGGTTTAATAGCCCATAATCATTATCTCAACTCAATAAACATTTATTATTTCCTGTTTTTTATCGTCTTAATAATTTTTCCCGGATTACTTAACGAATCAATTTTTCAGTTAAAATCGGACTATATGGGAATTTAAGTGACATCCTTTCAATTGTATATCAACCAATAGTTTACGTCAAAATCAGAACAACCAGTATCGAAATAAATAATTATATGACAAGAAAGAGAAAAATGGAAAAGATTTATCTTTGTTAAAATAAGACCACCAGTTAGATTGAATTTATATATATTGCAACGATGGCCAAGACCGGCTATGGTTGAAATGTAACGTAAAAGAAGGGGATTTAGATGAAAGAAGAGTTAGTTGATGTTCAGATTCTAGACAATTTCTATCAGGTTTCTGGTTTCTTTCCCATGCCTGTGGTTCTGATCAGCACGCTTGCTGAAACGGGGCAGACAAACCTGGCACCCTACTCCCTCTGTTTCCCTTACCTGATCATTGGCAGACACGCCATGCTACTCATCACTCGAGAAACCAGCAACACCGCACAAAACATAAAGCGCACTGGGCTATGCGCAATCAATTTCATCCCTGATGCCAAGAAATATATGCGAAACTGCGTCATGCTGGGCTATCCCGGTGAGACCACTGAAGAGAAGATGCGGAATAATATCTTCACCCTCCTCCCCTCCACAAGAGCTATCAGCAATCCGGACATGAAATACCCTGAAATTGTAGAAGAGGCAGAACAGGTCTTCGAATGTACGTGGCTTCGGGACTATCCACTGAAGCCATGTGGGGAAAATCAGGAGTGTCACTTTGTGTTAGAGATTGACAAAATCGTGATGAAAAATAAGTGGAAAGAGTGCCTTAGCAGGGGCAAAGGTTTTCCCAGACTGCCTATTGGCTATGGTTATCGTGATAACCTCAGGTTCTGGTTCAGCAGACATAATCGGTCCTATGCAGTGAGCATACCTAAAGAGAAAGGTGTGTCGGTCGAAGACGTCATGTATGCAGCCGGTCGAATAGATCCCGACATCAAGTGGCAAGAGGCTGCGTGTGCCAAAATGGTCAAAGTCCCTCGAATATTCTTGAATCAAGCACTAAAGGCATGTGTAAAAGCCGCTAAATCAGAAGGCCTGACTGAAGTCACTCCGGAATTGGTGGATCGGGTGCGAGACAAAAGATCTGGGGAGAAACCATAGGTTCATGCCCATCTATCATTTTAATTCCTACTATTTTATCTCACTCGATTAATTTATCCTTTTTAGTTGCTTCAACAACAAACTAATGCACGAACATCCTGATTGCTGTTGGAGAAGCATAAAAGATTTTAACAACTTACTTTTCTATAATTTACTGCCTTGGAAAAAATGTCTACTTTTAATCGTCGCCTCAAATTCTATTCGGTCACTTAACCAGTGATCAAATATTACACTTCATATACCGTTTTTTTTCCAATCCGAATTGTTGCTATTGCAAAAGATTCTTTTGGCACTATGGGTTATGCGCCATAAACATACGTATGCTTCGAACCCCCTTCAAAAAAGCTTTTTAAAGAATTAGATTTCAATTGATTACAATGAAAGCAAAAGAAAAAGCAAAAAAGAATAATTCGGCAGTACGAACACTCAAAAACCTATTCCTATCTTTCTTGGTTTTTATAGCGGTAACCATAATTGTTACAGACGTACTTCAAAGCAGAATTTTCTTTTCATTTTTCGTGGGATTTCCTGCAGGATTAATAGCTGGATGTATGGTATTCGTGCTTTTGACCATAAAAGGAAGATAAAAAATATTTGAAAAAATTATTACCTGAAGTTTAATGTCGATGATAGCTATTTTTACAATCCCTTCGGATAACATTTTTTGCATACAGGGACAACATCAAGATAGTCGTTGTACAATCCCTTTACTCGAACACCTAAATAATGCGTATCATTGAAGCAAATAGGCTCTTCGCAAAAATGACATCTTCTCCATTTTTTACCGAGATCATTCTGTAGCAGCTCTTTACCACAAGTTGAACATTTTAGTTTCATATCTCGATGATCTTCAGCACTCATTTTATTGTTCCTCCGAACTAAAGTTCAAGACTAGATCTTGCGATAAAATCTGCTAAATCCGCGGCAGTGAATATCCCGATTATTTTCTCGTCTTTCATTACCAGGAGTCTCTTGATTTTCAGGTCAGCCATTATCCTGGCAGCCTCTATAATATTGAAATCCTGGTTTATGGTGACTATGGGTTCTGATGTAAAATCCTTGACCTTCGCCTTTTTTATATCTGCTCCTTTTGTGATGACCTTTGATAGCAAATCCCTCTCAGTGAATATTCCATAGGGTTTATCTTTGTGTGTTACTACAACGCTCCCTATGTGCCTTTCGCCCATGATCTTGCATGCTGTTTCCACAGTACTATTCTCGTCGACTGTGACCACGTTCTCTTTCATTACATCTCCGATATTCGTCATGGTTGAAAAGAGAAGTCGCGGGATAAGATATAAAAGTTGCGGAATAAATCGAAGGTTTTACTGCCTGCCTAATATCTTAATTCTTTGCTTTGCAGTCACAACTCAACAAAAAATAATTGAGAAAATCAGAACGGATTAAATTCATTTATTTTATTTTCATTCACCTTTTCCAAAATCCCGTGGATTTTTCATCCTCCTCCAGCTTTAACAGCAATTCTTTCTGCTCTTTACTTAGGTTCGTAGGCGTCTTTACCACCACTTTTACGTGCTGGTCTCCGTTGCCTCTTCTATTCAGGTGAGGGATGCCCATCCCCTTTAAACTAAACAGGGTACCTGTCTGAGTGCTTGGGGGGATTTTAATCTTGGTTTTCCCTTTCAATGTTGGCACCTCTACCTCTGCTCCAAGGGCTGCTTGGGTAAAGCTGATGGGAATCTCACAAATGACATCGTTTCCTTCACGCTTGAAAATCTCATGAGGCTTTACATCAACTATTATGTACAAATCTCCAGCTGATCCACCCCTTGTGCCTGCTTCGCCCTCTCCCACGATTCTCAGACGAGAACCGGTGTCCACTCCGGGCGGAATTTTTACGGATATTTTCCTTATACGTCGAAATTTTCCATCGCCGTTACAGTCGGAACAAATCGCTTCTATTGTTTTCCCCTCTCCGCGACATCTGCCGCATGTCGTGATGGAAGTAAACATTCCAAAAGCAGTCCTCTTAGACTGGCTTATTTGCCCTGTTCCGTTGCAATCAGAGCAGGATTTCAAACCTCCTGGTCTAGCGCCTGATCCATCGCAAGAGTCACAGGTTACCATGCGAGATATTTCGACCTCTTTGGTGGTGCCGAAGGCAGCATCTTCCAGGGCTATATCCAGGTCATATCTTAGATCAGCACCTCTGTTAGGCCGGTATCTCTCTTTTTTAGGGCCAAAAAATATGTCGAAGATGCCCCCTCCAAAGAAATCTCTGCCAAATAGGTCCTCTATGTCCCCAAAGTGAGTGAAATCCCCCCAGGAGAAGCCACCTCTACCGAAGGCATCTTGAACGGCGGCATGGCCGAACCTGTCATAATTAGATCTCTTGTCTGGATCAGCTAAAATTTCATATGCCTCAGAGATTTCCTTGAATTTCTCTCCCTTTTCTTTTTTATCTAGATTTATATCTGGATGGTACTTCTTAGCCAATCGACGATAGGCTTTCTTTATTTCCTCTTGGGAAGCATTCTTGTCAATGCCAAGAATTTCATAGTAATCACGTTTCACACACTGCGCCTCTACTTTTTCTCGTCCTCCACTTCGTAGTCCACATCCATTGCATCCTTATCCTTTTCTGGCTTCTTTTGTTCCCCTTCTCGCTTTTTGGCAATCTCAGCATACATGGCGGTAAACAGCTCTTGAGACGTCTTAGCAAGCTCCTCTGTGGATTTCTTTATCTTTTCTATGTCATCGCCTTTCAATGATTCTTTAACTTCTTCCACTGCTTTTTTTGTCTTCTCAAGTTTTTCTTTATCCAGTTTATCCCCCACTTCATCAATGGCTTTTTCTGTGGAGTATACCATCGCATCAGCGTTGTTTCGGATATCTACTTCTTCTTTCTTTCTTCTATCTTCCTCTGCGTGTTCTTCTGCCTCTCTGACCATTCGATCTATATCCCCCTTTGGGAGGGTGTCTGTTCTCTGTATGGTGATCGATTGTTCTTTACCGGTTCCGAGATCCCTCGCTTTGACGTTTAGAATGCCATTTGCATCGATGTCAAAGGTCACCTCGATCTGTGGTATACCTCTTGGGGCTGGAGGAATTCCAGCCAAGATGAACTTGCCCAGGGTTTTATTATAGGTAGCCATCTCCCTTTCGCCTTGTAAGACATGAATTTCCACAGACGATTGATTGTCTGCTGCAGTGGAAAAGATCTGACTTTTTCTGGTGGGGATGGTGGTGTTCCTCTCCACCAAGGGTGTGGATATGCCCCCCAATGTTTCGATACTCAGGGTTAGGGGAGTAACATCCAGTAGGAGCACATCTTTTACCTCCCCAGCCAATACGCCTGCCTGAATTGCTGCTCCCAGAGCGACGCATTCATCTGGGTTAACGTCCTTGTATGGCTCTTTGCCGAAGTAGTCTCTCACAAGTTTTTGAATTATAGGGGCTCTTGTCTGCCCCCCTACCAGGATGGCTTTGTCGATATCCTTTGCCTCTAATTTAGCATCAGATAATGCCTGATCTATCGATCTTACTGTTCTCTCTACTAGGTCAGAGGTCATACTCTCAAATCTCGCCCTCGTCAGCTTAACATCTATATGCTTTGGCCCGCTTTTATCTGAAGCTATAAATGGTAGATTAATGTTCGTCGTTAACACAGAGGAAAGCTCTATCTTAGCCTTTTCAGCCGCATCCTTTAACCTCTGCATCGCCATTTTATCCCCTTTTATGTCAATGCCATTTTTTTCTTTAAACTCGTCCACGAGCCAATCTATTATCCGCTGGTCCCAGTCGTCACCCCCTAGGTGTGTATCTCCTGTGGTGGACTCGACTTCAAAAACACCATCGCCCAGCTCTAGTATCGAAACGTCAAAGGTTCCCCCACCCAGATCATATACCAAGATGGTGTTCTCCTCATCTTTATCCAGTCCATAGGCTAAAGCTGAGGCTGTGGGCTCATTGATTATGCGGAGCACCTCCAGGCCTGCAATCTTTCCGGCATCTTTTGTTGCTGTCCTCTGAGCATCATCGAAATAAGCTGGAACGGTAATTACTGCTTGAGTTATCTTTTCTCCCAAACGGCTCTCTGCATCCCTTTTCAGCTTTTGCAGGATCATTGCCGATATCTCTTGAGGAGTGTATTCTTTTTTACCAATCTTCACTTTTTCTTTGGTACCCATCTTTCTCTTGATGGAAGCAACCGTACGCTCTGGGTTCGATATGTACTGTCTCTTGGCAACCTCTCCAACGACTATCTCTCCACTATCGGTAAAGCCAACGATGGAGGGGGTAATTCGCCCCCCTTCTGAGTTGTTGATGATTGTCGGCTTGCCAGCCTCCATCACTGCCACGCATGAGTTAGTTGTGCCGAGATCGATTCCAATCACTTTGGCCATTATTAAATCACCTCTTTTCCACCTTGACCAATGCTGGTCTTATGACTTTTGATTTTAAAGAATAACCCTTCTGCAATTCCTCCACAACCGCGTTTTCTGGATATTTCCCAGTTGTGACACTCATAACAGCCTCATGTTTATGGGGGTCAAATCCCTCACCAAGTGCCTTTATAGGCGTCACCCCTTCCCACTCCAATAGGCCTTGCAATTGCTTAAGAATCATTTCCACACCCTTAACTAAAGGCTTCTTGCCCCCGCTATTCTTTGCTGAGCTGAGGGCTCGCTCAAGGTTATCTAATACGTCCAGTAGCTTGATGATTAACTTTTCATTGGCATACTTGGAAAATTCGTCTCTCTCTTTTAGGACCTTTTTCTTATAATTTTCAAAATCGGCTTGCAAATACTGTAATCGCTTTAAATATTCTTGAGCTAGTTCATTTTTATCTCTCAGCTCTTTTTCCAGTACCTTGATTTCTTCTTCTAATTTCTTTTTTGGCTTTTCGTCTTTCGTTCGACTCACTTTGAGACTAGGGACGTCTTGATGGTTACTTTCTTTTTCCATCGATTTCGTGTGCTTCTGCGTCATTCTCACACACCGTTATTTTAGTAGACCTCGTACTACTTGTGTCCTTATAAGTTGCCAGATCTAAATGATGGGCTTGTTTTTATATACATCTAACTAATGATACCAGCGTTATTTTGGTGTTGCCCGATAGTGCCCTGCTCTGATATCTCTTATCTGTCATTCTATGCCTTGGGGCTTTCTAGGATGACATTTTTCATCATCTGATCCGAGCGTTTCCATCGGTGTGTTATCCCTTTGGTTTGGTCTTCTCGTTCTAGGATAGGAGGACGTGTTTCCAAAGCTGTAAACTCAACACGAGAGATTTTTAGATAACTCAAACCACGGCTTTCATATTTTTTCTTATCGTTTTTAACGCTTCAGATCAGAGATGAAAAAATAAGGGCAGCGGCTTGCCCTAGTAGTCTTCCATGCCGCCCATACCGCCTGGCATACCGCCTCCTGGTGGCATTGCAGGCCCTCTCGTCGCGCTTGCTGCGATCACATCGTCTATCCTGAGAATCATGACCGCTGCCTCTGTTGCAGAGGAAATAGCTTGGGTTCTTACCCTCAGGGGTTCGACCACACCGGCTTCCATCATGTCGATGACTTTTCCTTTGTAAACATCCAGTCCGGCGTTCTTTTTGCCCTTCTCATGCTGAGATCGCAACGCAACGAGCATGTCTATCGGATCCAGCCCAGCGTTCTCTGCGAGCGTTCTTGGAATGGATTCAAGGGCATTTGCAAATGCCTCTATGGCGAGTTGCTCTCTTCCACCAACAGAAGATGCATATTCTCTTAAACGGAGTGCAACCTCTACCTCAGAAGCGCCACCACCGGCCACTTGTTTTTTATCTTCGATCACAACACCTACCACGCGAAGCGCATCATGTAATGCCCGCTCGAGTTCATCGACGACATGTTCGGTTCCCCCTCTTAATAGCAAGGAAACTGCTTTGGGATTGTCACACTGCTCTACGAACAACATTTCCTCCTCGCCGATCTTTCGCTCCTCGACCAATCCTGCTTTGCCCAGCTCGCTATTTGCGATTTCATCGATGTTGGTGACTATTTTGCCGCCTGTTGCTCTAGCTAGTTTCTCCATGTCGCTCTCTTTTACCCTTCTGGTAGCAAAAATGCCAGCCTTCGCCAGATAGTGTTGTACCATGTCATCGATGCCCTTTTGACAAAATACCACGTTTGCGCCACTTGCCTTTATCTTTTCAACAATTTTCTTCAGGATATTTTCTTCCTCATCCAGGAAGGATTTCAATTGATCTGGTGAAGTGATCTCTATTTTTGCGTCCACTTCTGTTTTTTCCATCTCTAGTGCAGCATTGATCAATGCTATCTTAGCTTTCTTCACCGTTTTTGGCATTCCGGGGTGCACTCTTTCCTTGTCGAGTATAATTCCTTCTATCAACCTTGAATCTTCAGTGCTGCCCCCAACTTTCTTCTCGACCTTTATATTGTCCACATCTACTTTGCCATCCTCTTCTACGGCTTTGTCTGCCTTCACTGCCAGCTCAGCTAAACTATCTCTTGCTGAACCCTTCCCGGTCATCGATGTTACTGCTATCTTTTTAAGAGCAATCAAATCGTTAGGAGCCAAAGTTGTCGCTATGGCGCCCAGGATTTCTTTTGCCTTTTCTGCAGCCATTCTGTAGCCGGATGCTATGACCGTCGGATGCACCTCTTGGTCTAACAAGTCCTCAGCCTGCTTCAGCAATTCTCCTGCGATAACTACAGCAGCGGTGGTGCCATCCCCGACTTCATCGTCTTGGGTCTTAGCTACCTCTACGATCATCTTCGCAGCAGGATGCTCAATCTCCATCTCCTTCAGAATTGTCACACCATCATTGGTGATGATAATATCTCCCAATGGGTCCACAAGCATCTTGTCCATTCCCTTGGGACCTAAGGTCGTGCGGACTGCATTAGCAATAGCTTTAGCAGCAAGGATATTCCTGCTCTGCGCGTCCTTTCCTCTCGTTCGTTCGGAACCTTCTTTTAATATAAATATGGGCGTTCCGCCCAATTGTCCTGCCATTATGTCTCACCTCTCTTTTTTGCTTTATAGCACCACGTTAATTGTTTGCGGTTCTATATAAGGATTGCTGTTCAAGGTT
>JAQURP010000043.1 GCA_028715545.1 Methanocellales archaeon
TATACAAATAGAAAACTGCACTTCCATAGTTTATCAACTTTGACTCATCAAAATATTTATTAAGATCCGTCTTTTCAGATGCGAATGGCCTTATGATTAAGTCTGCACCCACCCTCTTTGCGACGGATGCGATAGCATGCTGAATTTCCAGTGGGGGTCGAATAGAGTAAATCAGGCTCGCACCTTCATATATGCGAATGTTTGGATCAAATATGTCGTCTCTGATGAAATTGATGCCTTCCACAGAGAGGTCAGAGGTATCGGTCACAATTATCTCCAGGTGATCCTTTAGCAGAAGTGCCACCTCTGAATGCCTTCCTATACCCACCTCTATGACTTTTCCCCCATAGGAAGATGCGATATATTCTGCTAAATCTTTATGACCCCTAACCATAATTACTACCATGCATGTTAACGTGATTTCAATACTATAGAATAGAGAAGATCGATGAAATTACTTAAAACCACTCGTATTCCAGAGAATACTTATATTGATGCAGAGTTATATCCGCCTAAGATAAACTTCGTTTATGTCAAATCGGAGTTTTATAATAAGAGAAAGAGACATATGTATGATTTCAATCAACGAACTCCATTGCAATATCCTCCTAGAGAGGTTGAAAAAAAGAGGGTTAAATCAATGCCCAAATAAGACGTACATGATATCTTTTTCGCTGAGCAGATTTGATGTTTATAAAAATAACAAGGAGTGCACTCCCATAAAAAGTGAGATGCTATGTTTTTGATTAGACAATTTATTCCAATGGACTTTCAGCAAGTGATCTCCATAGAAAAGGATGCGTTTAGGGAGCATGATCCATTTTTATATATGAGGCTATATGAGATGAGTTCAGAGGGATTTTTAGTTGCGGAGAAAGATGGCTTTGTAGCAGGATTCGTGGTCGGAATATTAACATCCAATATTGAAGGAAAGATATTCTCTATTGCGGTCAACAAAAAAAACAGAAGGAACGGAGTGGCCACATTATTGATAAAAGCGCTCTTAGATACATTCCGAAAAAAAGGAGTTACAAATGTGCAACTAGAGGTAAGAAAAAGTAATCTAATAGCACAGGAATTGTACCAAAAGCTAGGCTTCGATATGATTGGTATAGCCCCAAGATACTATTGCGATGGAGAGAGTGCAATTATAATGAGAAAGATTATAAATCACTAGCAGTCAAAACTTTTACAGATAGAGGCTTCTTAACTATATTACCCAGCTTGACACCGACTATGTATTCAAGATTCTTTTCTGCAGCGATGTCTAGTATTCTTTGAGTGATAACTCCGTCAAAAACCACACCCTTTACATTATCGCTCTCTTTAAGGACATTTGCAAGATCTCTAACGGCAACTTCTTTTATGACTTTCTTACCAGAGTTTAGCAACTTCGCACTCAAAGTGCCATTGAGTTCCTCAGCATATGCTTTGAGTTCGTCTTCTTTTTTAGGAGGTTTCCATCTCAAAATTCTTCTTTTAGAGCTTTTTGTTCTTCGATTGGCCCCATTTCCTATAGCCTGTTCTACCGGCACCTTGTTCCTTAATGATTTGACTATTTCCTTTTGAGTTAATTCTTCTACACCTTTACCATCCGGCGCCCTTGCAACATAATCGATGTCTGCCATCTGAAGCAGTTCCTTCAATATGAGGTCCCCACCCCTATCACCGTCCAAGAAAACTGTGACAGTTTTCTTTCTGCTCAAGTCCCCTATGGTCAAAGGAACGTTGGTTCCTTCTACAGCAACAGCATTCTTGATTCCGTAGCGAAGCAAATTCATGACATCTGCTCTTCCTTCTACGATGAGTATTGCATCCGAATCAAGTACATTAGGACCCGCTGGCAAGCTCTCGTCACCATAGGATGTAATCTTTTCTATGCGCACCGCCTGCCTCACAGATTCTGTTATCTCTTGTCCTCCAAGAATACCGAGATCGAATTTATCAGAAAGAACATGTTTTGCCCTATCTATGATTTGTTTTCTTTTCGTCTCCCTGATATCCTCAACTTTTTCCACACTAAGCTCAGCAACACAAGGTCCTACCCTATCTATAGTTTCTATGGCTGCAGCTAATATGGCTGTTTCAACTTTATCCAGAGAGGATGGAATTAAAATAGTCCCAGTCGATTTACCTGCCTTAGAGTCTATATTGACCTCTATCCTACCTATCCTCCCAGTCTTCTGAAGATTCCTTAGATCTAGGTCCTCACTAAGCAATCCTTCTGTTTGTCCAAATACAGCCCCAACTACGTCTGGTTTCTCCACAACGCCTTCGGCATTTATACGAACACGGATTATATATTTCGTTGTATCAGAATTTTGCATTTAAATCCCCGTTTAAATCACCTTAAGGAAAAATAGCTATTGTAATCAAGGGGAAAAGTTTAACCACTAAGTTGCCTGCCCCTTTGTGCCCTACAACCTTTCAGATTACTAATAAATTAATCATAAATGATGTTAAGAGTACCTACTTAGCTATTTTACCCATGATAGTGATAATCTCCTTATATCACAATGCTAAATATATTATGTCATGGTTTAATAAAGTTATGGTTTAGTTAATATCGATTGTACACTTCTCGTCTAAGGCTATTAACGTAACCACTCAGACCTTCTACGTCCTTGATCTCATTTCGTACAAGTTTTTTGATCTTGTTTCTTATCAAATTGTTGGGCTTCGTGTTAGATGCTTGTAGATATCCTGAGATCTTTTTTGCCATTTTTTTACCTTGAGAGTCCCAATCAGTTAGGATGATCGCCTGATTTGTTTTTCGTGAGATGCCCTCAGCAAAATTCAACAATGGCTGATAAGAGGCAAGCGAAATTTGATCTGAAATGCCCAGTTCGTTCAAGGCATCTCGATCCTTTTTTCCCTCGACGATTATAACCGCCCCCTCATTAGATAAATCCTTGATATCACAGATTATCTGCTCAATTTTTTGCAGTCTATCAAGGTCATCCATATATATCAAACACCAATAAGATCAAACATAGATAGAAGTTAAAGCTTAAAAGGATGTCCCCTGACGCACTAACTCCGAGAGATCATCCTCTGGAGAACTCCGCAGTCCCTCTCAGTTACCCTCGTGCCAGGGGAGCTGTTCCGCAGTGTGGTTGTCTTACGGTCATCGATAGCACGATGCAATAACTCCCGCAAGGACCTATACAACGCGGATGTTGCCCCCTTTTACCAGCGATCAACAGTTCAAACAAAACTATGATACTGGTCTCCTAGAGGGCAATACACAATTTACAATCACATATATATAGGTTTGTTGAACCCTCTACCTGGAATGAAACGCCCATAACCTTTCTCGCCAACTATTTCACCATTGTATATGAGCTCTCCACGCACAAATGTCATTTTGGGAAATACCCCATCCATTCCCTCAAAAGGAGTCCAACCAGACTTGCTGTGCAGATTCTTGGCCTTTATAGGCTTGACGTCATTTAGATCGACTAAAACAATATCAGCATCTCTTCCAACAGCGATTTCGCCTTTCTCTCTCAAGCAGAATATCCTAGCCGGATTAGTAGCCATGAGTTCGATCACACGTTGAAGCGATATGATCCCTTTCTTTACAGCGGATAACATCAATGGTAATGAAGTCTCGACGCCTGGCACACCGGCAGGCGTGCTCCATATGTCTTGCTTTTTTTCTTCCGTAGTATGAGGGGCATGGTCAGAGGCGATGATGTCGATTTTATATAATCCCGCCCAAAGATTCTCACGATCCAATTCACTTCTTATGGGGGGATTCATCTTGCCAAAGGTGCCCAAGCGACCCCAGTCCTTTTGCGATAGGAAGAGGTGATGGGGCGTGACCTCAGAAGTGATACCTGCCCCGATTAAGTTCAAGCCCTCCCTCGTACTAAGATGGCAGATGTGGAGCTTTACGCCGATATCTTGAGCCAATCGTATAGCTTTTGCCATAGCAGCAACTTCGCAACCATTGGGTCTGGATGATGAATGAGCACTAGGATCTGTTTTATCACCCAACTTCTCAATGCGCTCCCTTATAATTTGCTCGTCTTCTGCGTGAATACATGCAATGCCACCCAAGCGCTTGATAATTTGAAGTGAGTTCCACAGCGTATAATCATCAACGCTTAGCCCACCCATAGAATCTGCCATGTATATCTCACCGAATGCGGTTATACCAGAAGCCCATAATCCCTCCAATTCCGCTGCTTGAACGACTCCAGCATTGATGCCAAAATCGATTATAGATTTGCTCTCTGCTTCCCTCAGTTTGACTTTAAAAGATTCTACAGAAGTAGTAGGTGGGATCGTGTTCGGATGGTCTACCACGCTGGTCATGCCACCTGCTACTGCTGCAGATGAACCTGTATACCAGTCCTCTTTATGGGTCAAACCTGGATCCCGAAAATGTACATGAACATCCACCATTCCCGGAAGCACAAGTAAGCCATGCGCGTCTATAGTATGCTTTGCCACAATATCTTTCGCAATTCTTACAATCTTTCCATCGGCTATTGCTATCTCTGCCTCTAGGATGTCCCCCGCTAATACCAATCTGGCATTTTTGATGACTAAATCGAACATAATACTTTCCTTAGGCGTTATTTCAAACCTCTGGTTCTTTAACGACCATATTAATCACTATCTCTGCTATGCCTTCCCCATACTCTGCCATCCTTCTTAGACTTTCTAGAACAGAACTTAAGCATATCTGCTCTGTTATGCTGAGTGAAGTTTTAAATATCCTATTGCTTATCATCGTTGCTAGATTAGCGGTTTCTTTTGATTCTGCTATTGCCCTATTCGCTGTTTTTAAATCTCTTTTAGAAAGACTTTCTAACGAAATATCAAAGACATTCTGAGCAAGTTCGCTTACCCCAGATATTTCTGTGTATATCTCAGGATTAAGATAGCCTATTTGTATTGCATCTCTCGCAATTTTTTCGGCGTGATCTGCTATCCTTTCCATGCTCTTTATGATTAGCCTATATCCCATACAATCTCTTGGGCCCCTAATGCCTATTTTCTTGGCTAGCTCTGGATCTCTGAGCGCAGCTTTGAGTTGTCTCACAATCAATAAATAGAACCTATCCACCTCATCATCTCGCTGGATGACATCTCTGGCAAGCGCTATGTCCCCTTGTAATGCCCTAATCGAATCTTTTTGAATGGATTTAATGATCCTGGACATTCTCTGAATCGCTTTCTCAAGATTTAGATCTTCATAGTTTAGAAGACTCTGCAAAATCAACTCTTCGCCTGATTCCTCGACCACTTCGAGCCCTATTAGCCTTTGTCTAACTGTATCTTTAATCCATTTCCTATCCTGTGTATTGAACCCCTTCTGAGAGATCAGGTCGATTATGTCATAGCCAACTAGATAATGTGCTATTAATAATCTTAGGATATCCTCGGGCTTTTCACCTGGAAATAGCTTTATAACTGCTCTGGACATCCCCTGCTTTTTCTTTGGCTTTGCTGTGAGCAGGATTGATTTATCCTCTTGCCAACATAGGTTCACTTCATCTCCCTGACTGATTCCAACCTCTCTCGCCCAACTTATTGGTAGGGATATTGTTAACGTTGAGCCGCCGGTCATCTGGACCTTTCGTTTCTCCTCTTTCATTTTACTCATCTTATATATAGATTATTGATTTAATATATAGTTATTGGGATAAAGTATATATAAGTTTCTCATTTATATATAGTAGAAAAGGTGTATCTACCATGAAATTAAAACAGATCCTTTTCAAATCGAACATTACACTTATATCATGCATACCAAATAGCTTCCCATTATTAAGTAGGTGAGCGAGTGATATTCGACCCTTTCATCATCGCGATATTCGCCGCTGGACTATACATGGCATGGAACGTAGGGGCAAACGACCTAGCCAATGCGATGGGAACTACGGTTGGCATCGGTACGTTAAGCCTCAAACAAGCCATTGTACTAGGCGGAGTGGTGAGTTTTTCAGGCGCTGTGCTATTTGGCTCTAGGGTAACGGAAACAGTGGCAAAGGGCATCGTTCCGATCTCGTTGATCGATGCACATTCTGTCATGTTAGGGGCATTGGCTGCTATTTTGGCGGCTGGAGTGTGGGTTACCTTTGCCACATACCTTAATCTTCCAGTATCAACATCCCATTCCATAGTCGGTGCAATGCTTGGCTTCGGACTTGTTTCTGTCAGCCAAGGAACCATAAACATGGGGGATATTGCCTGGGCCGTTCTACTCAAAATTGTGGCTAGTTGGGTCCTTTCCCCAGTTGCAGGAGGAGTAGTAGCATTTCTGTTATTCACGATGATTCGGCAGTTACTTGAACTGATGGATGACCCGCTTAGGGCTGATCGACCCCTCAGGTTTCTTGTGGTTGTCGCCTCATGTTGGGTGCTATTTGCACTCGGCTCCAATGATGTAGCGAACGCAATAGGCCCGTTATCTGCAGCCTTGGGGGCGGTGGGGACGGAGTTGCCAATGTGGGTCCTGGTTTTTGGAGGTGTTGGTATCGTATTGGGCATGTTTACTTGGGGATACAGAATAATCGAGACCATAGGCAAAAAGATCACAGAGTTAACTCCTGCCAATGCCTTCGCAGCGCAATTTGGGGCAGCTGCCACCGTATTGGTCTGCTCCTCATTTGGAATGCCTGTGTCAACCACACACACAATGGTTGGAAGCGTAGTGGGAGTTGGACTCGCTGGAGGGTTAGAGGCAGTAGACCTAAGCGTGATAAGGAAAATAGTTTTTTCGTGGGTGTTAACCGTCCCAATCGTAATGTTCATTGCAGCTGTGACCTATATGGGGTTAATGATAATATGAGACATACAGTTGATTTAAATATCATAAAGATGTTAATGATTAATCGTTTGAATTAAATTTATGTGTAGGGGTGGGTGGCAATATGAGATACATGCGTTCGATTTTAGGTATTTTTGCAGAATCACCATTTAAGCCATTGTACTCTCATGCGGAGAAGGCATGCGAAGCAGCATACAAATTAGAAGAGATAGTTCAAGCATATTGCGATGGCGATGTTGAAAAAGTACAGGAGCTCAATGAGGAAATCTCTGAACTAGAGCATGAAGCAGACATGATCAAACAAGAGATAAGAAAAAGACTGCCATATTCAGTGCTGTTACCAGTTAATCGACAAGATGTACTGGAATTCTTAAAACCACAAGATGGGATATCAGATTGTGCTGAGGATGTTGCCAAACTGATGACGCTCAAATCATACGTTCTACCAAAAGATATCAAGAGCGGGTTACTAGAAATAACACAGATGACGATGAAGACGATTGATGCATACCTAAAAGTGACTGAGAGGCTTTCTCAATTAGTAGCAACATCTTTTAGAAAAAAAGATATTAAAGAGACGCTAGAACTAATTCCCCCTGTGGAGAAACTAGAGCATGAAATTGACACAATCGAGATCTTGCTGACCAAAAAAATCTTTCTCGCTGAGGATGAAATAGGTACCTTGGGTGTTTTCCATCTGGCCAAAATCTCGGATGTACTTGGAGACGTATCAGACAATGCAGCTAGGGCAGTCGATCGCCTTAGAACGATGATGATATCTATATAATTTTTCTCTCCTCTATATCCCCTACTGGAGAGGTCTCCGCGAATATTTGCCCCTCGAAAACATGTATTTGCGTATCTTCTTCCAACCACGAGTCTGGATATAATCCTGCTTTCATACATGCCTGAGAGAGGAATGCTTCCGCGTCAAATTGGTGCTCAATGGCAACTTGTGGTAAAAGAAGCCCCTGATTCCCTCCTTTGGTGACTATCAAGCCATGTTTTCCAAGCTCTATTTCTTGTGGTAACATCGTTGGCTTAGCGCGAATGATTCTTGGTGGAGTTAGCACAGTGACCTCAATTATTATTTCGTCCAGTTCCTCTGCCCTAACAGGCATAAATCTTGGGTCTTTCTTAGCAGAACTTATCGCAGAATCGATGATGGCTTCACCTAATGGCATAGTAGGATATGGGTACCCTATACATCCCCTTAGGCCATTTTTATGTAAGGTAACGAACACACCTCTTTTCTCACTAAATTTTTTCGGTAATTTCTCCGGATGAAGTAGCTCACCTTTCCTGACATATTTATCAATAGCACTCCTAGCAAGCTTTACTGCACTTACACCTTCTCCGAGAGTTAACATATTTTGTTATTTGATAGCAAAAGATATATGCTTTTTGTGTGAATATAGGATTGAGAGAGGAGGAGCGGTTGCCGCAACCGAAGGTTGTGAGGAAAGTCCTCCCACCGTCTGGACATACGAGTGCGTGTAAGCGCACAAGGCGAGAGTCTTGGCTCTGGCACAGAAACGATACCACGCTACACTAATGCGATGACTTCGCAAGAACGAGATCGTGTAGGTTGTGGGTGGAACGGCGAAACCTCGTAGGTGCAAGCCAAAGATGGGTAGATAAGGAGTCCAGCCGATACCCAAGTATGGCGCTCAGATGAATGCCGCTGAAACAAAAGGAGGCTTACCATCCTCACTCACTTTCAAAAAAAAAACAAGATGACAAGTAGTTTAGAATAATATTATAAAATATATTACAAACAAATTTTAGAATGTTTATTGATTTATATAAATAACCTAGCAAAGCCCAAAATTTGACCGATGTAGTTTTTGACCATTCGGTATGAGTTTATATTGATGCGAAAAAAACAAAGATAATTGAGCATAGCAGCGATCTATGGTTCCCACGTGCTCGCGCTCCGCAGTACAGCATAGAACGCAGACGGTCTTATCTTCTGGGTTCGAGATGGGACCAGGAGTTTCCCCGTCGCTATGACCGCTATGCCCAACATATGAATGCTTCTACACTTAGTTTCAAGAATTTCAGAAGCCAAGGACCGGAATTGAACCGGCAAAAAGCCGCTCTCCACCGAGAAGAAACTACATTGCTCCTTCGATGATCCTCTTTTTCAGCTGCAGGCGGCTGCGTTAACCATTCCGCCACCTTGGCATCAAAGGATAGCAGCCTTTTTGATATCTTGCCCTACCTAAGATAGAACTTGACCATACATAAGTTTGCGACCCAAATATCGCCTGAATTCAGCTAAGCAAACTGGCTCGGGCGTTAGTGGTCGCGGACTGAACATCTCGTTGCCTTGATGCGTACATCCCGACTCTATCAAACTCTTCTTCTA
>JAQURP010000044.1 GCA_028715545.1 Methanocellales archaeon
TAAAGAGTATGTAGAAGTGGGGTTTGTATTATGTGGGCAGAAATCCTAAAAAAGTTTAGCCATTTTCCAGCACAGGAAAAAGTAGTTCGCCTTCTTCTTGAAAGAGGTTTCCAGATAAATTCAGAAGGGAAGATTATCTCTGGCACCATAGAAATACCTCATACGCAAATAGCAAAGGAGATTGGTGTAGATCGAAGGGTTGTCAATGCAACTACTAGGGTCATCCTAGAGGACGACAAACTCAGAAAGGTCTTTCAGAACCTTCATTCAATAACTTTTCTGAAGGAAGTTGCACCTTTACTTGGTCTTGGTGTCATGATTATAACCCCGCAAGATGCCCAGAAAACAGGCATACTTGGCGATGTTGCATCTCTGATAGCAGAGCAAGGGATCAGCATTCGACAAGCTGTAACAGACGATCCATATTTCACGGAAAATCCCAAACTAACGATCATAACCAATGAAAAGGCTTCTGGTGACCTTATAAATGCAATGATGAAATTATCTTCTGTTAAAAGCGTTACTGTTTATTGAAAATAATTCGGCACAAAAAGATGGGATTTTGGAATATGGCGAATGCTAGTATGCATATAATAATTCCAATGCTAATGTTATTAATCTTTTATGATGATATCCGATCTATCTTAATGCTGATGCCGGTCTCGTTATTTCCAGACTTAGACTACTTTTTAGTGTACAGAGGGACATTACACAACATCTTCATTCCGCTGTGCCTGCTTATTTTTTTATTATCTCAAAACCAAATCACAAAAAATAGCAATAGCTGCCTTATACCTTAGCAGCCACCTGTTCTTAGATGTCTTTGATGGGGGGTCATACCTTTTTATCCATTCTCCGCCCGAAATTTTATGATTGATGCCAAGCTTGGGCTGGAGATCGTAAAAGACCCTGTTACAGAGAATATCGTTGCTACAAACGTATTATCTACCGTGGCACCAAGCACAGTGTACTACCTACTGCCACTGAAAAGTTATGTACAATTCTCAAACAGTATCAAGTTTGGAGTTTTCATGTTGGGCATAGCTGTTTTAATTTACACGTTTTATCGTAAAAGATATGTTGAAAATGTTAGGTAAACTGATATCAACCCTCATTCGGACACTGATTACGGAACTATTTTCCACTTATCGAAATTAGCCAGAGAATAGGAACGTTGAACGTAATTGGGCTTCGTCATGTTCCTTGGGATTGTATGTGCATTTCTGGCTAAAGGCTCGGTTCGGAGAAAGGTGCAAACCGATCTGGGGCAGAAATCCTGCGGACAAATCAAATGTTTGATGGGGCGCTCGTGCTATCAGGTGTTCATCACGCTTGGAGCATTGACAGACACACCGGGGTTTATGTTACTTATTCCCTGCACTAGGGCTTGGACAAAAGAACAGTTGAAAATTTTAGAAGAATAATTTAATACTAGATTGGTTAAGTGCCCTGTTTCCATCCACTGACATACTCTCTTTGTTCGGCATTCATTTGATCGATCTCTATTTGCATCGATTTTAGTTTCAATCTGGCAACTAACTCATCTATTTCCAGGGGCACATCATAAACTTGACTTTTCATCCCATGAGAATGCTCTGCAATATATCGAACGCAAAGTGCTTGTAATGAAAAGCTCATATCCATGACCTCTATGGGGTGTCCATCGCCACTAGCGAGATTTACTAATCTACCTTTTGAGAGCAAATAGATTTTCTTGTCCCCAAGATCATATTCATCTATGTTTGCCCGAACTTCTCTGATGCTTTTTGCGATCTCATTTATATAGTCTATATTGATCTCCACATTGAAATGACCTGAATTGGCTAAAATGGCGCCATCCCTCATCGATCTAAAATGTTCTTTGGTGATGATATCCTTGTTACCCGTTGTGGTGATGAACAAGTCTCCAATATTTGCGGCTTTATCCATTGGCATTACTCTGTGCCCATCCATCTGGGCTTCTAATGCCCGAACGGGGTCAACCTCTGTTATTATGACATTTGCACCATGACCTTTAGCCCTCATGGCAACGCCTCTACCACACCAACCATAGCCTGCTATGACGACATTCTTACCAGCGATTAGCAGGTTTGTGGTACGTATGATGCCATCTAGGGTAGATTGTCCGGTGCCATAGCGATTGTCAAATAAAAACTTCGTCCTAGCATCGTTTATGGCAATTACTGGGAACTCCAGTTTGCCATCAGCTTGCATTGCTCTTAGACGATGGACTCCTGTGGTTGTCTCCTCGCATGCTCCGATGATGTTGGACAGTAGCTCGCGACGATCGGTATGAAGTTTAAAAATGAGATCTGCCCCGTCGTCGATCGTGATATCTGGATTGTGATCAAGCACTGCATCTATCGCCGTATAATATTCCTTTGTAGAGCAATCATGCTTTGCATAGCATTCGACATTTTTTTGCTGATTTAGTGCAAGAGCGACATCATCCTGAGTGCTCAGTGGATTGCAACCTGTAATAGCAACTTCTGCACCTCCCAAAACTAATGTCTCGACCAGGACAGCTGTTTTAGCCTCGACATGGAGTGCCATTCCGATTATATGTCCTCTAAGGGGCTTTTCCCTTTCGAATCGACCTCGTATGTCCTCCAAAACGGGCATATGTCTTCTTGCCCATTCGATTTTTAATTTACCTTTTTCGGTCAATGTCTTTGTCCCCATTGATTGAGGAGTAATATAATGTATCGGCATATAAATCATGAGGATTATATCCACATAGACAAATCAGTTTAAAATAAATTGAGTTTAGCAAGGGATAGATAATTCTATACATAGCTGAAACAAATTAGGCTATTACTACCGTCTACTTTTTATTAGGAGGTGAAATTTTCATAGGTGTTCCTTTACTAACAGGACCGATAAATTCTCCTCAGTCTGATGTCCCTCTTTTAATCATTAAATTCCCTCATTTTAGGATCAATTCTTCAAGCCCCTTTCTTGTTAAGTTATTATCTTCCCTCATTATTTATGTTATTATCTTCCCTCATTATCTTCCATAAAAATTTTAGATTATCGTAACTACTGCATCGGCAATAGTCCCCAGAATTCGCCGGTATACGGGATATTGTACATATCGAATGGTAAACTCAATCATAACCAAAAATTATTTATATGGAATGGCACAACAATTCATAACCCTAATTGGAATTAGAATCTGAAAATGGGAAGATGTGGGGGGATAATGAAAAATGAGAAATAGGCTATGGTTGATTGTATACATCAGCATTGGATTGTTATTTTTAACGCTTCCTGCGCTGGCAACAACGACCGGAGATGCCGTCGCGAAACATGTGAATGCTGGCGGTGAAGTTTTGAACGATATAGCAGCAGAAGTGTCCTTCTATGATGTCGCAGACAGTGTTGACGTGATTTGGAGTGGATCGGTTACCATCAATGATAGCACCTTTAATTGGAATGATATCGACACTAATGTCCATACAGTCAACTGGATGACGCCGCATGGCGCTCTAGAAGCCGCATCCATTGCCGGTGGATTTGAGTATAACGGGAGTTGGAGCGACGGCAAAATCACCGCTCTGATCGACTGGATTGAAGAGTACGGTTATGATAATAGTGTAACCCCAAAACTGACATGGAATTACCAACTCAATGGCGTTTATCAAAACTACTTCTCCGATACTACTGGCGTTTCAAACCTTGTGATTAACGACAGTGATTACATCGAGTTCTACTATGGTCCAGATCAAGAGAGCACCGCGAATGCGACTGCAGTCATCAGGATTACGGTGAACCCAGTAACAGGTGATTGGGATCTAGACCTCGTCGGTGCAACTACAGAAAGGGTCACAAAAGTAGACTTTGAGGATGGCGTGGACTGTGGTCATTATGCCAGTTGGACTGATCTGGAAACGGGCGAATTTTGGGAGGGCATGCCGCTCTGGGACCTCGTCGGTATGATCGACGATGCTGAATCGGGAGGGCACTGGACCTTCAACGATGAACTCGCAGCCCAGGGCTACACGATAAACGTTATCGCAAGCGATGGATGGAGCACCAGCCTTGACAGCAGTGACATCGCACGTAATGATGGTTATATACTGGCAAACAAACTCAACGGCTCAGCACTCCCAGAGCAAACGCCAGCCGGAAAGCCCTGCTGGCCACTCCATCTTAAGGGACCAGAAGTATCTGGTGGACAGCAGGTTGGTGGCATTGTTACGATCGAACTTGTTGGTCTGCCTGAGCCATCTGCTGGTTGGGAACTCTCACTGCTCGGTGACGTGGGCGACGTTATCACACAAGCGGAATTCGAGGATGCTGTCGACTGCCATGGCTTGCAGTACTTTGACGGCGATGATGTCTGGTCGGGTGTTCCGCTCTGGTATCTCTGCGGTGCAGTTGACGATCTCGAAACCACAAGTCACTGGACCTTCAATGATACACGGGCGACCTCAAACTACACGATTAAAGTTATTGCCGGGGATGGTTATAACCGATCTTTTGTCAGCAGTAACATCGCACGTAATAATGGTTATATCGTCGCTAACACATTAAACGGAGAACAGCTTGACTATGTATTCCCACTCAAGCTGGTGGGCAGCGACATCGCCTCTGGTATGGATAAGGTCAGTAATATCTCAGAAATCGTCCTCGTTGAGTTCCAAACGCCAGAACCTGCACTTGGAATTTATAACCTCAATTTAACCGGTAAGATTACAGATATAATCTCTCAAAGCGAATTTGAGGATGCTGTAACATGCCACGGAACGACATGGATCGATGATGAACAGAATGAATGGGGGGGTACCCCACTATGGTATCTCTGCGGATGGGTGGATGATCGAATCCCTCACGGACCCAATGCGTTCAATGCCAACGCCGCTACATCGGGATACACTATCATCGTGAGAGCCAGTGACGGCTATGCTAAGGACTTTGCGAGCGCGGACGTTGCATGGAGCACCGATTATATTATTGCTAACACAATGAATGGCGAGCAACTCAACGATTCGTTCCCTCTGAAGATCGTAGGACCTGGGGCACCTGGAGGGATGAGTGTAGGTCAAATCGCCGAAATCGAACTGACTGAGTTCAGTGACACAAGCAGTATGACATCTTTACACATCATCAAGTACGGCGTAGATGGCGTGACAATCATGAACGAGACTAACGTCAGTTACCTGTGGATGAAGCAGAACCTGGACGTATATGGAGATGGCGAGACATATTATAAGTTTGAGGCCGTTGACTTCACTGAGGGAGATCACTGGGATCAAGAAGAGACATATCCTGGCGGCTTTAAGATTAGCGATGCAATCAAAGGAACTTCGTTAAGAGACATCTGTGAGCTTGTTGGCGGAATGGGCGAAGGAACCGATATCAAACTGGTCGCAACAGACGGTTATGAAACTACTCTGGGCTACGATAACATTTACACCGAAGGACTTACGACTGAACAGCAGGAACGCCAAGGAGAGGCCGTAATCGCATGGTATACTAAAGATGATGGCTATGTGCCTGATTATACTGAGGGCATGCGCCTATTCTTCACACCTGATGACTACATCTTCGGACACTGGGATCTGCATGAATGTATGGGGGAGAACTACTGGCATTATTACTGGAGTGATGGCATACAGTACCCGTCATGTGCAGGTCTTTCCGCAAAGTGGATTACCACCATCAAGATATATTCTTCATCGGAAGCAGACTGGAGTCTCACGTTGGAAGGCGCTATTAATGATACAATTAGCAAGTCCTATTTCGAACAGGCGATTGCCTGCACCATGGGTGGTCATGCCTCGGAGTATACGGACAGCCAAGGCAGGATATGGGGAGGTTTACCTATTTGGTATCTCTGTGGTTGGGTAGACGACGGGAACTCGCACTCGGCCGATGCATACAACGATGCACTGGCTGCAGTTGGATACAATGTTACCATCTTCGCTAGCGATGGCTATAACGTGACCATTGACAGCAGAGATACCATCCGCAACAATAACTACATCGTGGCGAACTCTCTGAACGGTTCACACATACCTGAAGATGATGATAGTTGGCCGCTCAGGCTCGTCGGAGTAAATGTGACTGGTGCCCTGCAAGTAAAAGAAATTACGAAGATACGCCTAGATTTCCCAGAAAGCCCCACATCTTCTTCGAACAAAATCTCGTTCATGGAGGGTTGGAACTTCATATCAACGCCGAGGCGGCTCTCATCAAGCTTCAACACCGCAGCGATATTTGCGGGAGTGGACACTGCAGGTCACTCAATACTTATCTATGACGCATCTACCGGATGGAGTGCAATGGATACCACAGATGAAGTGAGACCTCTGGATGGTATCTGGATATACTCGAATGGAACTGTCGATGTTTCACTGGAGTTTTATGCATATCCTGTGCAGACCCCGCCGACGAAGAATCTCTATGCCGGTTGGAATGCGGTCGGATTCTCTGATATCGAACCCGCATCTGCAAACGATGCGCTACTGTCCGTGGAAGATGTATGGACAACTCTGATAGGCTTTAATGCATCAAATCAGACGTACGATGTTTCGATCATCAACGGTGCAGATGGAACGCACGCCGAGGACAGAGATATGAGTCCAACCCAAGGCTACTGGATATATCTCACAGAAGAGGGGGAACTGGCTGCCATTAGCGTCTAAGCCAGTTTATTCGCGGAGAAACTATGCACACCAAAAACGCCCTCATCGCCGTAGTCCTCTTAGCAGTTGTTATCGGTGTTGTGGATGCCGCCCCTCAATTGCCTGCTGAGTTCTACGGTAATGTATCAATTAATGGGGCAACTGCACCCGCAGGTACTGTAATCACCGCCCAGATCGGCAGCGAGGTACGTGGAACACTCTCCACCACAGAAGCGGGGGAATATGGTGGTATCGAGACATTCGACAAGCGGCTCATAGTTCAAGGTCAATCGAATGAGATTGGACAGACTATCACCTTTTTCATCAATAGCAATAATGCTGAACAGATTGCGACATTCCAGCCCGGTGAGTCACAAAAAGTGGATCTCAGTGTGATAGTGCCTGCCCCCAATCCTACGCCAACACATACTCCCTCTCCGAGTCCTCCACCCAGTTATGGTGGTGGAGGTGGGGGGTATACCCAGCCAACATCCACTCCAACATCCACTCCAACATCCACTCCAACATCCACTCCAACATCCACTCCAACATCCACTCCAACATCCACTCCAACACCAACCCCATCACCAACACCAACTGCCCCAACACCACCCCCTACACCAGCTCCAACAATGCCACCCAGACCACCACCTACACCAAGACCGACACCAGCACCCACGCCAGCCCATACACCAAGAACAACACCACCTCCTACACCAGCTCCAACACCACGTATACCAGGATTTGAGGCAGCATTCGCAATCGTTGGACTCCTAGCGGCAGCATATTTGATTCTGATAGATGGGGGGAAATAGACGTAATGGGGACGTAACGTAAAAACAAGACATGCATTTTTATTTTTTGTCTGAAAATCCCCACACAAGCAAAGAAGATGCACAATGAATAAACACCATATAAAAATTGATAAGTACTTGAAATGGAAGAGGGCAATACTTATCGGTATCCTTCTCCTGCCCCTCATTCTCTTTATACCGCTAGCAACGGCAGCAACGACGGATGTCCACATATTAAAATATGCAATAGATGGATCACTCCTGAACGAGACGACGTTAAACTACACGTTGATGGAGGCGAATCTGCCTATTTATGGTGATGGATTTGCGCATTATTATCACCAGGGACCCATATTTGATGAGAACGATATGTGGAATCCAAGCGAGGATTTAAACATAGAAACTAGAGATTACGGTGCAGTCAGGGGTACGGATATTAAGGATCTATGCGAGATAGTCGGCGGAATGTCGCCTGGCGATGAGATAAAAATTAAGGCTGAGGACGGCTTCTACAAGCGATTCGATTATACAGACGTCTATGAACCGCAACCTAGACAAGGTCCCTTAGTTTTGACATGGTGGCGAGCCGATGAAGGATACCCCCCCGCCTATTATACGGGAATGCGACTCGTGTTCTTTGCTGATAGCAGCACGAATCCCTGGAGTTGGCACGTCTTCGGCAACTGGGATATGCACGAATGCCTATCTCCACAATATTGGCATAACTACAGTGGAATATGGCCTGCAACAAGTGGGCTGTCTGTTTGCCAAGTTGACGAATTAGCGATATACAGCACGCTGGAACCTGCAGAGCTAAGTTCAATCGAGGTTTCACCTACTGATGTAACACTGAACATCTGGGATACGCAACAGTTCACTGCAACTGCATATGATCAATACGGTAACGAAATGCCAAATATTGACTTTGCTTGGTATAGCAGCAATGAAACTGTCGGGACTGTTAATTGCTTTGGGTTATTCGATGCAAATGTAGCAGGAACCACAACGGTTACTGCATTAAACGGAACCGTTAATGGAACGGCAACCATAGCGATAATCCCGCCTTTGACTGTATTGTGGGGGCCCTACATAACTTGCACCTCAACGAACTCAACGACGATCAATTGGAAGACAGAAAATGCAACTACAGGAACAGTAAAGTATGCAATCGAGGAATATCACATAGAGCATGGCGACTATAGTCATACGATTGCTGATACAGAGAATAAGCAGCTTCACCACCTCAGCATTACGAACCTGACACCAAACACTAAATATTGGTATCAACTATCTATCGAAAACCAATCAACTGAACAGCACAGCTTCAGAACTTTCCCGAC
>JAQURP010000045.1 GCA_028715545.1 Methanocellales archaeon
AGTTCTGACTTGCTTTAAGATCAGGATAACTTTCTGCAACAGCAAAAAGTGTTTTCAATGCCCCAGTTAACATATTGTTTGCATCCATGCTTTCTTGTGGCGTCTTTGCACTCATTATAGAAGCCCGTGCTTTTGTAACAGCCTCAAGGGTTCCACGCTCATGATTCATGTAGCCTTTGACGGTTTCCATCAGATTTGGGATGAGGTCTGCTCTTCGTTTAAGTTGTACGTCGATTTGTGCCCATGCATTATCTATGCGATTCTCAGATCTAACTATTCTGTTGTAAAAGCTCCATAACCACAATAATATGCCGACAAATATCAGCACTATTATTACTGCTATTGTCAATAACCAATCCATATCTAATTGCCTCCGTTGTTCTTAATGGGGTTAATATCATTTTTTATTTAAATGTATTGTAACTAGAGAGAAAAATACAACAAAATTATTTTTTATTTGATTGCTACTAAGAAAAAAGTCTTGATATCATTAAAATAAAACAAAGACAGCAACAATGCTTTTTATTAACAGCGTATCTACCCAGTATTTTTAAATCTGCCAAAGTTCCAAAACCTATATTTTTACACCCACCGTATATTTATTTAAATTAAACTAATTTATAATTCTTGCGTCCCGAAGCCGATTTTATATAACGTATGGCTTTTTACGAAGTTAGCTCGAAGGGCTAATTTGGGCTGAGCTACCGAAGGAGCGAACCGTTAAAAAGCCTGTTATGCGCCCCCATAAGGGTTGAGGAGTCCGCAGGCGACGAGAAGTTCGGTGGGAAACGCGCTCGCGCCCGTCCGTCGTCCCGTGTTGTTGCCCCAGTTCCGTTAAAACTTAGCCTAGTAGAGCTAATTGCTTATAGCCCCAGATGTTTAAAATTATCAGTGCATAGCTTGATATTTAATATGTTCTGTAAATGATTCAAGTTGTGATCCTTCAACAACATAATTAATTCCGATGGACTTATGATAAACTTGGTGATAACTATTAAGTGTGTCTATTATTATTGCGTATTCCTTCTGAATTATATCTTCCCTCATGAATTGAGCCCAAACCCGGTTAATCAGACCAGCCATCAGGTCCGCAATTTGTATGCATGTTGAATCGCTTGATTTACTAAATCGAATGTCTGTCTGCTTTTGCAGATGAAACTTAGATCTGTATGTGTTTAGGTTAACTCCTTTATAGCTATCAAGCTCTTTTAGTCTTTGGATAATATGTTCTAAAATATCCTTGTAGATGTGCTGTTCATCATGAATGAATCTAACCGCCGGAAGTTTCATATCCTCTCTGTATTGCTCTGCTCTAGCGCATAAATTAGAAAGTGCCTGAATGTTAGGTAGCAACGACACTTCCTTATCTTTCTCATCTCTAAAAAGGGGCAGATGAATGGTCCAATTCGCATCTGAAAATGGTTCGCTCTCTAAATGTTTTTGATATATCTGAACTGTAACCATAGCGTCTTTGTAGAGCCTTTGACCAATATTATCTTTTTTCTTCTTTAGTTCCCCAACGAAGCCAAATAAGAACTTTTCGAAAGACTCTTTAGTCTGCATTTCACAAGCAATATGAAAACTTGTATATACCTCTTTTGAAGCATTGTTATAAATATAATCTGCAGCTATAGGTCGTATTTCTACTAGGTAGTCTTCCAGATCCTTTGGAACCTCCATAAACCCCTCCATAGCCGGATAAATTATATCTGCTATATTCATTGAAAGATAGTACTTTTTATCCATCATTTCAACAAATAAGGGGCAATCAAGATCATTAAGGAAAACAAACAAATCTAGCATAAAATTGGGGTATTTTGGGTAAACCACTTTGGAGGTTAGCTCTATTTTTGTTATTCCGTGTTTTTCCTTTAATTGTTTAACTTTTTCTTCAATACTGTTTTCCTGATCTTCTAAGACTCCTAATCCTGCTAAAGTGAAATAAGGTTGATTATCTAGCACATTGGGTGCCACTTCTCCTGTTTGACCGCTCTCATCGATGTACACCTGCATTTTTCTCATTCTCCTTAGTTATCTGCTTTAGAAGTGGTTATAACACTGCGGCGACGTCTAATAGTCATTCGGTGGATTCGTAGCTCGTGTGGATCCGTCCAGTTTCATTCATCCGTGAAATAGGCTACAACCGCAAAGTTTCCAAATGGGTGGGTTTCCGAATTGCGTATAACTCCTTATATCCAAAACTCGCTTTTTTGTCCCATTTTAGCGCATAGAAGAAATTACTATTGCTTGCCCTCTTTAATGCTGTCGAACAGATCTTGTGCCTCTTTAGGCGTATAATCTTCATGAATCACGGAACGAATAGCCTTGATCATTGCTACTGGATGTTCATTTTGCCATACATTTCTTCCTAAATTTACGCCTATGGCTCCTTTCTGGATGCCATCATGAATAAACTCGAAGACCTCAAGTTCAGACTCCACCTTAGGACCACCTGCGATAACCACTGGCACGGGACATCCACGTACCACCTTTTCAAAACCTTCGTTACAATAGTATGTTTTTACCACCCGTGCGCCCAACTCGGCGGCAATCCTACAACATAAAGCAAGATATCGTGCCTCACGCTTTTCCAACTCTTTACCCACTGCTGTGACCGCCATCACTGGAACACCATACTCCTCGCACTCGTTAACCAGGTTGGAAAGATTTAACAGTGATTCATGCTCGTATTTGCTGCCCACAAATATGGACATAGATACTGCGCTTGCATTGAGCCTGATGACATCCCTCACGGAAGTGGTAATTCCCTCGTTAGCCAAGTCTTCTCCTACCATGCTCGTACCACCAGATACTCTGAGAATAATCGGTTTGGATGTTGTGGGGTCCACACATGTGCGTAGTATTCCTCTTGTGAGCATGATAGCATCTGCATAAGGTAGTAGAGGTTCAACCGTTTTACCAGGCTCCTCTAATTTACGTGTTGGTCCTTGAAAATATCCATGATCTATAGGCAAAAAAAGAGCCCTACCATCAGGTTGAATTAGCCTTGAAAGCCTATTTTCCATACCCCAATCCATATGTACCCACGTCTCCTTTACATGTTTTTATTTTATGTTATTCTATTCTTCAGGTCTAACGACTAAATACCCTTTTTCCGTCAGCCAATGATGAAATTGCCATGCGGTAAATTTGCAATCGGTTTGACAGGTTTGCCTTATTTTTTGATATCCTTCAGAATCCCGTTTTTGGGCGTTCAAAGCTAACTGGACAGGACAAATCACATCGTTACAAAATTCTCTCTGCTTGTAATCCACATACCCGACGATTGACATGACGAACGATAAATATTCTGGATGCCGATATTTAAAGATAGCTCTGATAGTTTTCTAACCGGTCAGCTAACTCAGATTTGGCGCCTTTTAACGTAATGTGGAGTGGCCCTCTTCAAAAAGTTGATTTATTGAATCCTTTCTTTATATCTGAATTTTTCTAAATAAATAAGAACCAAATGTCATCATAAAAACGGTGAACCCAGCTAGCACGATAAAACAAAAATAGGGATTTATCTGAGAAGTTCCCAACAGGCCGTATCTTATGCCTTCAACACCATAGGCCAATGGGTCTATCAATGTAAGGGGCTGAAGCCAAGATGGTAGGCTATTTAGAGGAAATAGTGCCCCTGAAAGCCCGAAGATAGGAAAGATCACGAAATTAATAATGAGCTGGAAACCATGCATATCATCCATTTTTGATGCTATTGCTATGCCAAAAGCAGTAAAAGAAAGTCCTATGAGTACCATAAATGCACATGCAACTAAAAACCCGTAGATGTTTGATATGTTCAGTCCCAAAAACAATGAAAAAACAAGTATGATAAGACCTTGAATAAGCGAAGTTGTTGCACCGCCCAGCGTCTGGCCCAGCATGATCTCCATTCTTGAGACTGGCGCAACTAATGTTTCTTTCAGGAATCCAAACTGCTTGTCCCAGATTATTTGAATGCCTGAAAACACCGAGGTGAACAGGACGCTCATGGAGATTATTCCCGGAATAAGAAATCCCATATAATCCTGCCCCATACCCGGAAGGTCTACTACTGAGTTAAGCCCAAAACCCAATACCAGCAAAAAGAACAGAGGCATTCCCAGACTACCGATGATCCTGCTTCTGGAGCGAATATAACGTTTGATGTGCCTTAGCCAGATAGTGTATACTATATCCACTGTTATCTCCTCCTCCATAACCTCTGACGCATGCGCATTTGGTCTTTGGTGTTGAATTCTTGCTCCCGTATGGTTTTCCCTGTAAAGTTCAAAAAGACATCTTCAAGAGTGGGTTTGTGAATAGAGATAGACTCAATATCAATATTATTGTGAGACGAGAGACTGACGATTTCCGTAATATGTTTTTCTGCATTTTCCAGATTAATTGTGACAAAGCCGTCGTGGCTCTCAATATTTTTAACCCAAGAGGCTTTAATTTTAGAATAAATTTTATCCGCATCAGGGGATTTTATTGTAATAACATCCCCGCCCAGATCTTCTTTTAATTTTTGTGGTGTGTCCAAGGCGATGATCTTGCCCATATCTATTATTGCGACTTTCTCGCAAAGCTTGTCAGCCTCATCCATGTAATGGGTTGTTAGTATGATAGTTATGCCCTTTTCTTTGTTCAGGTTCTCGATATACTGCCAGAGATGGTTTCTTGTTTGCGGGTCCAAGCCCAGGGTAGGTTCATCAAGAAATAGCACTTTTGGATGGTGTAGCAGTCCCCTTGCAATTTCCAAGCGACGTCTCATTCCGCCGGAAAATGTTTTCACTAAACTATCCTTTCTATCCTCCAATTCAACAAGTTTCAAAAGTTCTGCTATTCTTTCTTGACGTAGGTTTTTAGGGATACGGTAAAGGCGACCATGAAAATCCATGTTCTCGTAGGCGGTTAACTCCTCATCCAAGCTCTGGTCCTGAAAAACAATCCCGATGGATTTTCTCACGCCGTCCTCGTCTTTCAGTATATCCAAGTCATTCACGATGGCGGTGCCAGAGGTCGGCTTCAATATCGTCGAAAGCATGGAGAGTATTGTGGTTTTACCAGCCCCGTTAGGACCAAGTAAACCGAAAATTTCCCCCGCCTCTATGTCAAAGGATACATTATCGACTGCAACGAGTCCATCGAATTCCTTGGTCAGATTTTCAACTTTTATGGCAAACATTTACTGAATCCTCTTTAAATCCCCAAGACATTTTTCGAGGGTTTCAACCGCTTGATTTTTTTTGTCTGGAGGCAGGTGAGCTATAATGTCCCTTATCTCAAAAATCAATCCGTTGTCTTCTTCATCTTCCCCTTTGTCTTCCCCGAAGATGTCACTAAACAGATTTTTAAACTGTAAAAGCTTTTCTCTCGATTCCTTCCTGTGCTCCCTTAGGCCAATCAGCGTTTCTTTTCCTTTGGTAGTAAGTTCAAAAATATTCTTTGAGCGCTTACCAATTTCAACCATCTGTATCAGTTCTTCATCCTTTAATTGTCTCAGGATGGGATACAGGGTCCCCTTGCTTGGCATCCATAATCCCTTCGTTTTTCGCTCTATCTCCTTCAGCAAGCCATAGCCTGACTTGGGCTCTTTGCTCAGGGAGTGAAGAACGAACAGGGTAAGCAACCCTCTCCCTTTACCGTTGTGGGACGAAAACCTCCAGAGACCTGGCATGACACCATACACTGTCAGAACAACTATTTAAATTTCGTGTTCGAACCGTTCGTTATCGAAATAATAATCGAGACAAAGATAATTTAGTAAATTGTAAACTACCAATGGTTTTCAAAATTTGGAGAGAGTGCTCTGCCACATTATGGGGGGACTGAGATCCAAAACCATGTATGCTGAACTTAACATTTACTATTTTAAATAGTATGAAAACTAGTTAATATAGTGGGTAGAAGTCAATGGAAGGAGACGAGATTCCAAGGATATTAATCATTAGTGAGGGAGACTTCCCAAAGGATGTCGAAAGTAGAACATGGTTAGATGTAGGATTGCATAAAATACCCAACATATCTGAATTCGATATCGTAATTTTAAATCTCTTAGATTTAAATAAAGGGAAAGACATCGATGACAACCCCCAATTAAATTTAAAAAAAATTCATAATCTTCTGTGGAATGGAAGTGAACTCATAATTATTACAGATGGACGGAAACTAATATCCATTAATCCGACAACCAGAATTAACATTTATTCAGTTATTTCTCCAGTAGAAATCCCTATTGAAATAGAAAGTGGGGACACCATATACGTAGAGGATGAAACATATAAAGAATATCATAGGAATGTTGAACATTGGAAATTTTATTTAAGTGACGAGTGTTCATTCCGAAAGATGCCTAAAGGATTCCTAACAACGGATGAGGTGGAAATATTGGAAGATACAGGATGTCCTTTCGCTCAAGTTTCTAAGGTTATAGCTCGAAATGGTTTTAATAAAGCCATCTCATTTTCTATTGTTTATGGGATAAAAAAAGACGGTAGTTCAGAAAGTCATATTTCAGGACCTTTAACTATTCTCCAAGCGCCCAATGATACAATTTCAGCTCAATACGCCATTAAAACATTGCTTTCTAATTACGGAATTCACGTTAAAAGCAAGGCACCTACATGGACGAACGATTTTAAAGTCCCTGATGAGGAGAGAATTGAAAAAGAGATTGAATCTTTAGAGACCGAAAAAAAGAAAAAAGAATCTGAAATAGAATCCAAGAAGGGTGAAAAGGAAGAAATAACACGTTACAAAAAACTACTTTTTGAAGATGGTGATGAGTTAAGGGATATCGTATGGGATACACTAGAGGAAATAGGCTTCACGTTAAATAGATATGACGATCTCAAGGAAGATGGTTCGATTCAAACCGACAACAAAGTAGCTGTGCTTGAAATAAAGGGAAAAGAAAAAAGTTTAGCTACAGAAGATGTTAGACAACTCGACGATTGGATAGGAGATTACGCTCAAAGAGAAGGTAAAGAACCGATAGGAATACTAATAGGAAATCATTTCCGTCTGAAAAAACCTGAAAATCGCGGTGATCCCTTCCCTGATGATGTTTTACGTTATGTGAATGCACGTAGCACAAAGTTATCTCTAATGACCACACATCAACTTTTTGAGCTGTTTTGTATGGTTAAGACTAAACAGATAGATCCTAAAAGACTTAGAGAAGAAATTATAGCTAATGCGGGCGTTTTTGATATAGAGAAAATGTCAGATCAAAAATAAAACAGTTAACAACCATATAAGAAAAGCTTAATTTGAATTTGTAGAGTCGTCTTCGCATTAGACAGACAAACCATGATCAGCAATCCATTTTTCTAAAGCTTATCATCGCTCATAATCATGCCTTTCCAGGTCAGCAACCAACTTTTCCATCCGCTCTACAAACTTGTAAGCGTCTTCCTTTATTTCTTCTGCAATTCTTCTTGTCGTTTCTTTTGTGACGCTATATTGCGCTATTTCCCTTCTGTCCCTTGCAAGATTCAAATCATCCACGTATTCTTTCTCCAACTGGGCTTTCTCAATCATATCAAGATAATCTTCTTCCAGTAGCTGTTTCTTCACAAAGAACGTTTCAAGAGCAAGAACTGTTGCTGTGTGATTTTTGCTTTTGTAGCTTATAGTGGCAAGAGTGGCTGAAGCAGCCATATACATCGCATAGTAAGCGCAGACTACGACCCATTCGCTGGAATCATAATCCTCTGGAACATCCAAAGATTCTCTTGCTCCCTTATCATTGTGAAGGTCAAAGAGTATGCTCAACGTTATGAGGTTGTTCTTTGCCTTTTCAATAAACCTTGGCGCTAATTTCCGTACGAACGGTGTTTTTGCTAGTAATCCTTCCTGAACGAACCAATTGACGTCTTTCTTCATTTGTTCCACCTGTAAACCAAATCGTAAAATAATTCTTGTCCTTTCAGAACAACTCCAAATTTTATCAGCTCGTCCCACAGCTCTGGATTTTCTGATTTTATATTTTGAAAATCTTCTTTGCGGACAATAACGGTACTCATTCGCAGGTTATATTTGTGCCTTAAAGACAAGGCGATCTTTTCTGTCTCTGAATTTCCATTAACGCACAGCAAATCAACATCGCTTTTTTCCTTTGCTTCATCTTTTGAGTAGCTTCCGAACAGCACGACCATTTCCAGTTTTGTCTTGTTAATGAACTCTTCAATTGCCTTCCAGGCGGATGGGTACTTTTTGATGAAACGGTCCTTTCTGTTTAGGGAGTGATAAGCAAAAGAAAGGTAAACCATGTCATCGAATTTCTTAATGGAGTAAACAAGTGCCTTCCCTACTTTCTTTTTTGACAAAACACCTTTCTCTTCTAGAGTTTTAAGAGTTGAATAAGCACGTTCATGGGAATAGCCTGAAAGGTCTTCCATCTCTTTTGTGGTTCTCTCTATGCCCTCTGGGAAAAATGCAGAGAGTATTCTTAATTCAGTTTCGTTAAGCATTCTAATCAACTGTTGCTTTATCAACTATATAGTTGATTAATCAACTATTTAACCTATCGTTTTAAAGGTGCTAAAATGCCCAAGCTTGAAATCAAAGCCCTATTGGAAGGACATTAACGAAGCCTTTGAAGAGGATTAAGTCAATCAATTCCAGATTATCCTTTATGAAAATATTCTTTCTTAGAACAGCTCTAAACTATCTGATAGCAGTTTAACCTTCCAAAACTTCGTTCACTCTTCCGATGTCGCCTGACATAAGTCTGACTTTAATCCCATGGGGATGTTTTGCGGA
>JAQURP010000046.1 GCA_028715545.1 Methanocellales archaeon
TTCCTGGTATCAACGAACATGAAATCGAGGATATAGCTCGCTGGGCATCCTCCTACGCATACATCATGAACGTGATGCCCCTTATACCAAGGGGCGAGTTCAAAAGTCGAAAGAGACCAAGCTGTGCCCAGATGGATAGAGCCAGATTGGCAGTGAGCAAGCACATGCGACTTTTCACATGCTGCAAACAATGCAGAGCTGATGCCATAGGAGTCCCAGGAGAAGTTGGGTATCATAAAGAGAGATCGGATTTAAAGTTTCAGCATATTTCCGAAGGACTGTAAATCAGTTCATAGGTTCAACAAGCTTTATGTCGTAATATAAGTAAAAGATGATTAAGTTCAAGAAAACATATCAGAAACAGGTTTTAGATATCATTTTATACCTTTATAATATACTAAATTAATGTCGTATATGAAAGAGTTAAACAAAATTTCTAATTCTCCTAATCTGAACATCTTTCATTGGGGCGTAGCTTCGCTTAAACGTAAACAGGAGGAAAAACCATCAATTGCTCTGCAATGGTTTATATAGTAAACTATTTTACCTTGTTAGCAAGTAATATTATTCATCCATTATTCATCCGAAAGATATTGATAGTGATGCCCCATAGCTTGGGTTGGATTGATAGAATTAAATAAAATTAAAACAAGGATATAGTAATATGGCGGAAAACAAGTGGGATATTTCAGTCCTAAGAAGTCTAACACACTCACTTCAAATGCCACATATTGATGATTTGCGGGTAATGACGTATGCCAATATTATTCAATCTATTATCCCAGAGCTTCCTGAAAATTTTTATATTGAAGAAGTTGAGGTTCTTCTGAAAAAGACCTATGGTTTTTCAAATGTATCCAAATTATTGATAAGTCGAGCTCTTCTTGTTTTATCTAATCAAAAGGGCACTTCAAAGGAAGAAATAACTCATTTTGACAAAAGCACTTTTACGATCCAAGTTGATAAAAAAACTCCTTTTAGAGAGCTTACAGAATTATTAATTGCTAAAATAGCGGTTCACGGATTAGAACTTGATAAATATCAAATTGTATTGATAGAAAACTTACTCGAATGTACCCTTTTCCAAATGTCGGAAGCCCTAGATGAAGTTATTGCACGTTTTTACGAGGGAAAATCCTGTCTTACTGAACAAATTATTTCAGATATTGTTCTAAATTGGCGAGAAAAATTGGATTCGTATGGATCGAGTTATATCGAAAAATATGAAGAGATTTCTGATATCGCAATAAAAGCACTCAAAACCCTTTTTACAGAGAAGGAGAAAATCAGTGCATTTCTTGGAATAATCGGTCAAATTTTAGTATCTCGAGGATTTATCTGCGCCGATCCAGAATTAAAAAAACTAACGAAAGAAATATTTTCAAAAACATTTCTTGTTATTGATACCAATGTTCTAATAGCATATTTGTGCCAAGGTAGCCTTGAACACGATGAAATTATATGGCTCATAGATAATTGTAAAGAATTTGGAATTAAGATCATACTATTGGAAGAGACTAAAAAAGAATTTGAGCGAACCCTTCTAAAAGATAACATTCGGTATTCTCTGTTGCACGCAGAAAGAGAAGCTGATCTAAATTTTGGAGACCGCGATATCCCAATGGGATATTATCGAAAATGGCATAAACTAGGTTCATGGAAAAAATACATCCATTATCTAGAGGATGGCGTATCTAATTTTGTAGAAAATCTAGATGTAGAGATAAAAAAACTTGATGTCGAAAATGCTGACTATGAATTGGCGTATGATCGTGTTTCTAAGTCAGTACGAAGTGATAGATATAAAGATAATAAAGCTATTACACACGATGCAAGACTGATTCTTGGCGGTCACATGCTACGAGAAAAAGTGGAAGACCCGCCCTTTCCATCTTTTATATTAACACGAGAAAAAAAGTTGTATGCGGCAGAAGAAGAACTAATAAAGAAAGATGCAATTCTTAACTTCCCTTCAATGGTAGTTACAACGGACTGCATGATTGAGTTTTTACTACCTTTCTTTGCACAAACAGAGGAACCAAGAGAAGTTCAAACCATCTTGGGTAAAATATTGAGCAACGCAATAATAAGTGTAGACAAACGAATTGTAGAATATCTTTTAGAATATCTTTCTATTGAAACATCTTTAGGAAAAGAAGGTACTCAACAAATTATGGAATTGGCGTTAGATGAACATACCTCCGATAATCTAATGCTAATGAGAGAAAGCCAATCTGCAGTAGATTCTCACACACAATTCGTTTCTGTGATAATTGAGGGGCTTGGAAAGCTTGACGAAACGTCCCAACTTAAGGAAAAACTTGTTAAATTAACAGGTTTGGCTAAAACACCACCGCCTACATCTGGCACAGTTCCAAAAATGCAAAGCTCAATGGTCGCACATATTTCACAATTAATGAAATATAAACTCCCAATATTTTGTACCCCTAAGCCGAACACAGAGAAAGAGTTGCAAATAGAAATGAATAAGCTCCTTAGGAGTCATGATTATCAACCCAGTTATGATAGGGATCAAAGAACATTTTCTGGTGTAGGTGTTAAACCCGATTTTTCATTCAAAGAAGATAGAATAGCCCTCGAAGCAAAATATATCGGCGAGAAAACCAATATCTCTGAAATAGTCAGACAAATGGCAGCAGACACCACCCAATATTCAAATGACTATGACATTATTATTTTTGTGGTATACGATAAATTCTCAAATATTCCCGATGTAGAAGTATTTTCTAGCGGGTTTGAGGAAAAGGGGAATATTGTAATTGTGATTTAGTAATTCCATCAATTTAGTCAATTTATTAGTTAACATACGACTAATCATCATTGAAAACTACGCCAAGCCTCAGATTTTCAGAAGAATTAAAAACTTCTCCGCTCCTCGCCTTCGCCTTACGGCTCATGGGATATAACAGAGCTTATCTGCCTTCATGCTTTCGACAACTTCTATTATCCGCCTAGTTTAGGTGCAATTCAAGACAGGTATAAATTATACTGTATAATAAATCAAATAGAAGAGTATGAATAATAAAGGAGTTTGCATTTATGAAAGTTACTGCATTTGTTGGTAGCTCACGGAAGAAGCATACTTATAATGCTTCTGAAAAATTTTTAAAGAATTTACAATCACTTGGAGATATAGAATATGAAATAGTTCGGTTAAGTGATTATAACTTAGAAACATGCAAGGGTTGCAAATCGTGCACAGACAGGGGCGAAGAGTTCTGCCCACTAAAAGACGATAGAGATAAACTAATTGAAAAAATGATGAACTCAGACGGTGTAATCTTCGCATCTCCAAACTATTGCTTTCAACTATCTGGATTAATGAAAATGTTCCTTGATAGACTTGCATTCCTTTTTCATCGTCCGCGTTTTTTTGGAAAAACATTCACAAGTATAGTAGCACAAGGATTCTACGGAGGCAAAGATATTGTGAAATATCTCAACTTCATTGGTGACAGACTCGGCTTCAATGTTGTTAAAGGTTCAGTTCTAACAACACTTGAACCGATGACAGAAAAAGGTCAGATGAAAATCGATAAAATAATTGACAAGCAGAGCAAAAGATATTATGAAACATTAATAAAAAAAGAATACCCGACTCCAACGTTATTTAAGCTAATGATATTTAGAATGTCACGTACAAGTGCGAAATTAATGCTTAATGAGGACTATCGAGATTATACATACTACAAGGAAAAGGGATGGTTCGAATCAGATTATTATTATCCTGTAAAACTAAACCCATTCAAAAAACTGATTGGCAGATTTTTCGACATGATGGCAACTCGAAGTGCGAGGAGTAGGTAAAAAAAATGAAATTAACAACAATACAAGCCGGAAAAGAATTACTGGCAGAGAAGACTACAAGAAAGGTCTTGCTCATCTGCGGCATCCTCTCTTCACTGCTTTATGTCAGTACTGACATGCTCGGAGGTGTATTATACCCAGATTACAGCTTCATCTCTCAACCCATCAGCGAGCTGGCTGCTGTCGGCGCTCCGGTGAGAACGCTTACTGCTCCGCTCTTCATCACATATGCTGTGCTTTTGCTCGCATTCGGATTGGGCGTCTGGGGATCATCTGGTCGAAATCGCTCTCTGCGCGTAACAGCAGGCCTGCTGATCGGAGTCGGACTCATCGGCTTGATGTGGACGCCGTTTCCAATGCACCTAGGAGAACCCGTGAGTTCTCCTGCCAATACCATTCATTCCATTTTCGCGGGTGTTCAGGTGCTCTTAGTCATGCTGGCCATAGGGTTCGGAGCCATTGCATACCGAAACTGGTTCCGCTTCTACTCGATCGGGACAATCCTGGCACTCCTCGTCGCTGGCGTTGTGGCATTTTGGCTGGCTGCCGCACATGGGGGCATTGCACCTCCGCAGTGGTTCGGTGTTATTGAGCGCATCAACGTCTACGGTTACCTGCTATGGGTGCTTGTGCTGGCCGTTGTCCTCTTGAGGGTAGAAAAGAATACAATGGCGTTACGAGAAAGCATGGCAACTTGAAAGAGGGTAATAGATGAGTATCTCAGTCTTCATCAAACGACATCCGGCTTTATCTTATTACCTTCTAGTATTTGCCATCTCTTGGGGCGGCATCCTCACCCTCGTCGGCGGGCCGGGCAATATCCCGGGCACCAAAGAACAAGCCGAGAAGTTGTTTGTACCCGCATTGCTCATTATGTTTGCCGGTCCATTCATTTCCGGCATACTTATGAATTTCTTTGTTGATGGCAAGGAAGGTCTGCGTGGACTTCTATTGCAGTTATTGCAGTGGCAAGTTAAAGCTCGTTGGTACGCTGTAGCAGTTTTGACGGGTCCGCTTCTTGTGGCTACTGTACTCTTTACGCTTTCGCTTTTCAATAAAGCATTTCTTCCAGGAATAGTCACAACAAATGATAAAATCGCATCGCTGATATTCGGTCTTGGGTGGGGGCTTATAGGCGGAGGATTGCTGGAGGAAACCGGATGGACCGGATTTGCCGTGCCTAAGCTGCGGCAACGGTATAGTATTTTATCGACCGGTCTCATCGTTGGTATTCTTTGGGGCATATGGCATTTCATGATAGCTTTTTGGGCGAGTAATTATTTGGTTGTTGTAGGATCATGGATTATGTTTGTGGCGGGATTTCTTGCTTTTTATTTACTGGCACTTCCGGCATATAGAGTGCTTTTGGTATGGATTTTTGACCGGACTGGAGGAAATCTGCCCGTGATAATGCTTATGCACGCTTTTCTTTCCGCCAGTACGTTAATCTTACAGCCGTCGGCGACCGGAGCAATCGCCCTTGTATGGAATTTAGTGCTTGGCATAGTGCTGTGGCTCGTCGTTGCTATAGTCGCCGCAAAAAATCCCGGGCAGCTCTCGCGACAACCGATCTCGAGAGTGGATAGCTTGAAAGTGGAGCAGAATGCATATACATATATAACGCGAAAATAATTATAAACAATACAAATCAAAGAGGTGAAAAATGCCGAAGGAAAAAGAAGCTGAATACGAAAGCCCTGAGGACACGCCAGGCTTCGCCTGGAGGGTATCGCTCACGATAATAGTCTTCTTCGCCCTTACAGCGTTTCTGGTGTTGTGGCTGTTCTTCTATGCGAACGCCTTCACGCTGTACCAGAACCTGGCAGTGCTGCTGGCAGCTATTCTGATATTCATAGGCATCATGGGCTCTGTATGGGCGCACTGGGGAATAAAATACGGCAAGAAGTTCGAAAAGTGCTAGAAGAATTGGAACTCTCGCCCAAATTCCTTCCTTCGATCACAACATCGCATATGCTAAGGTAAGGAAGTTACATAACCTCTTCTGCGGTCATTGAAACTATCTTGTTGATCTCTGCCTGGAGCTCTGGCGGCAAACCTGGAATATCCGCATCCAGAAAACCCCTTACTATGAGGGAAGTGGCCTCGCTTTCGCTCAGCCCCCTGGTCATCAGATAGTACAGCTGCTCATCAGCGATTTTTCCTACCGCTGCCTCATGGGTCATCTCAGTTTCCTTTGACCTGCCATCCAAGCTTGGATGAGCTCTGGCTATCGCTTCATCGCTCAACAAGAGAGCCCTGCATTCCAAGTGACCATGGGTTTTTGGCTTGTTTCCTCTTAACATTCCCCTCATGTCTATGATCGACTCGTCCATAATGACTGCACGGGAGACTATTTCCCCCTTGGTCCCTTCTGCAGAGAATATTATGCTGCTGCCGACATCTATGTTTGATTTTTTTCTGCTTAAAATCAGATTCCTAAAACTCGCTCTCGCTCCTTGCCCCTTCAGGATAACCGTAGGATACATCTGGATCGACTTAACCGGATTCAGCAGAACGTAGTTCATGTTCAGCGTCCCGTTTTTCTCGACCGTAGCGCCCATCCTTGGGCGGACGTGAAAGTTTTGCCCCCAGGAATGTATCATCGACAACGTTACCTCCGCCCCCTCTTTGACGTGGATCTCTGTCGCAGCAATGTGGGCCGCTGTCTCACATTCGGGATTTACTGTGCAACCTGTTATAATGTGTACCTTCGAGCCCGGTTCAGCGATGATGAAATTATGTGGCACCTGAACTGCCTTATCAGTGCCCAGGTACAAACAAGCTTGAAGAGGATAGCCTACATTGACACCTTCTTTAGCCCAAACGAATGCACCCCCTACAGAGTTCGCTGCCACATAGGTGGCGTATTTATCCAGTCCCATGGATAGCTGCCTAAACCAATATCTCTCAAGCCAAGGATAGATTCTAATGGCATCATCTGTGTTAAGGACTACCAACCCCCCTGGTAGGTTCTTTTTTAGCCCTTCTGTGCACTTCAGATATACCACGTCGTTGTCATGCTGAAAGTAGGTGCCACTTCTATGCCTCTCATCATCTCTTGTCCCAACAACTCTGGAGGCGTCCCTAACAGCCTCGCTAAGTTCGGTAATCTCATCAACTTTTTCATGTTGAGGGGCTTCCGTATCAAAAACATCCAGATCGATATCGGGACCATATTTAGCAGGCTTTGCACTTTTAAGCATTTCTTGAGCCCTTTTTCGCTTCTCAACATACCATTTCGGGGACTCTTTCATAGGATCATTCCTCATTCATGTATGAGCTTCTTATGTTCCTCTTTCATCAAGGTGGGGCATACATCCACGTATGCACAATAGCCCTTTTCCTCTATTTTGGATAAAATATTCTCCGGATAGTCACTAACGACGATCTTTCCGTCGCACATCACATGAGCCAGATCCGAATCCATATATTGTAAAATGTGTCTGTGATGGGTGATTAGAAGCAATGAACCCCGGGTCTCTTTTAAGAAGCTATCTACTCGCCCCCCGATCAACTTCAGGGAATCTATATCAACGCCGCTATCGGGTTCATCCAAGACCATAAGTTTCGGCTTCATCGCAAAGATCTGTGCTAGCTCAGATCTTTTTTTCTCACCACCCGAGAAGCCAACATTCAAATCCCTGTCTCTGAAATTTGGGGGCAACCCGACATTCCCAAGTGCCTCGGTGGCAAATCTTTCTTCCGTTTCCTTGCTCGGATCCCATGGCTCCTTTCCGCCACAAAGGCGGATTATATCCCGCAATTTCACGCCGCTTATCGCGGGGGGGAACTGGAATGCAAAACCTATACCCTCTCTTGCGCGTTGGTCTATAGATAGGTTTACTATGCTTTTCCCATCGAAAATTATATCGCCCTTTGAGACCTTGTAGGTGGGCATTCCTAATAGGGTCATAACCAGGGTAGTCTTGCCAGATGCATTAGGACCCAAAAGAATATGTACCTCGCCCTTGCCTATCTCCAGATTAACACCCTTCAGAATCTCCTTGCCGCCAACCTCTACATGAAGATCCTTAATCTCTAACAAAGCCATGTTCTCACTAGCCAACGTTAAGGGCGTTAACAAAACTTAAATGTTGTCGTATTAAATAACTGTTTAAACAACTGCTGGCTCAATCGCCTCAAAACTCACAGTCTACTTGTCACCACTTAGTGGAAATTCAATTTGTTCTTCGGCCAAAAATTTTTATAGATGGTTCTTTAATACTCCTCGACACCCTCAGTAACAAGCTTCATAAAGAAGCGGTTAAACTCCTTCTCAGCAAATTTGACTGCAAAACCCTCAGGTTGAAGTTCAAACACATTTGCTTGATTTACCCTCTTAACATGTAGTTTGTAATGACCCAATTCGTGGTATAGCCCATGTAAAATGTTTGAGATGGCAGCTTCCTTACTCATACGGGACTTGGACTTTTTAGAGAAGACTGCAAATGATTGGTCA
>JAQURP010000047.1 GCA_028715545.1 Methanocellales archaeon
TTCTATGTGTTTGATGAAATCGATATGTATCTGGATGGCTCTAATGCAGAAAGGGTCGCGAAAGTGATAAAGGATGCTTCCAAAGACGGACAGTTCATAGTCGTGTCACTAAGAAAACCGATGATAGAATCCGCAGATAGAACCATAGGAGTAACGATGCAGGAAGATAATGTCTCCAGCGTAACAGGCGTGATGTTGAATTGATAGATGGATAGATAGAGATGGATACGATAGAGCCAGTTGAGATCTTGGTGGAGCTTGCTTCTAAAGGCGAGATCGACCCTTGGAACATCGACATCATAGATGTAACGGATAAGTTTCTCAAAAAATTAGAGGAACTCAAACAACTAGATCTCAGAGTATCTGGTAGGACCCTCCTCTACGCTTCAATGCTCTTGCGCATGAAATCAGAAGTACTGATAGACAAAAAGCAAGAGGATGAGGATTTTGAGTGGGAACTATTTGGCTTCCAACCCGATTACTTCCAGACGGATGAATATCCTTCCCTGCACCCAAGGATAAGGAGAGAATCCAAGAGACCTGTGACACTTAGTGAGTTAATAGACGAATTGAAAAAGGCAATGGATAGAAAGGAGCGAAGCAATAAGAGGCGGCTTATAAAAGTGGAGTGCATGCCTACCCCGGAAGATGTGCTCAAGATCGCGCATGAAGAGGATATCGAGGGTATGATACAAACGATAAGGAGCAAGCTGAATAAAAAATTCCAAAAGCAAGATCGTGTCATGTTCGATGAACTGATTGAAGAGAGGACGCCCTCATGCATCATCCGAACATATGTTCCATTGCTATTCATGGCAGATAGAAAGCAAATCTGGTTAGAGCAAAAAGAACTATTTGGCGATCTGTACGTTAAATTTAGACATGAATGATAAAAAAATTCTGGAGGCAGCCCTTTTCGCTACAGGCAGGGCACTATGTACGGCTGAATTAGCCGAACTTATCGACCGTTCACCAGAAGAAGTCTCCAACATAATGCAAACTCTCATCGAAGAATATAAAACCCGGGATACTGCGCTTGAGCTGATCAAGATCAATGACAAATATCTGATACAGATTAAGCAGAAATATACAGAAAGTGTAGAGAAAATAGCACCTAAGGATCTTAGCACACCGGTACTCAGAACATTGTCAGTGATAGCATACCACCAGCCAATCACACAATCAGATGTCATTGGTGTCAGAGGTAATACAGCCTATTCGCACATCTCAGAGTTGGAAAAAAGAGGATTGATTGTTAGCACCAAAAAAGGGAGAACGAATGTAATCAGTATCACGGATGCATTCTTGGAGTACTTTGAACTGAACAAAAACGCTCCAGAAACGATTAAAAAGATGTTTGAAGCTAAAATCTCCTCCCCTTGACCCTCTTCAGATCAAACTCAGCCGTCTTGGCCACATGCATCACCGCAAACGTTCCCGCTTGAATAGGATCTGTCACAACCAGATCTGCTGCATCCGGCACGCTCCCAGCCATGTTGAGTGCTATGACTGGAATGCCTGCATCACGTAACTTCTCAACCTCTTTGGTAATTCTTCCACCCATCAAAGAGCCTGCTAAAATGAGTATTTCAGCCCTAGGGAGGCGTGATACAGCTGCTACTGAATCCGCCAAAGAATCCTCCCCCACAAGAGGGATTGTGTCGATGCTTATTCTTTCGCCCCGAATATTGTGTCGATCTGCCTCATTGATCGCACCCATAGCGACTTGTGCGACTTGTGCTCCACCACCAACAATTATAACGCGGGAGCCATAGATATCACTGAAGGATGGGGTGGTTGCAACCTCTAGCACAGAATCCAATGAATTCAGATCAGAGATGAGTGTAGCCACTTCCTCGATATCGATCTCCATATCTATCAAGGCATTTCCTTTATGTGTGCCCCGTTCGATGATAAACAACTGAACATACTTGATATTGCCATTGTGTTTGGCTACAGTGCCAGATACATCTCTTAATACGCCAGGTTCATCCTTGCAAATCAGATTGATGACTTCCATGTTAACCACCATTATCATTTAACCTTATAAATGTTTGATGGGAATAATTTTTCTTTAGAGATTGGATGCGTTTTGGCTTAAGACCATCGAGCAATAAAAATTTTTTATATGTGGGTGAAGAAAAATATATTTCAATAGTTTATGTATGCAAATTACAAATTTATAGGCTGTAACAAGCATTATAATCGGAGGCCCATGATATTTGTTGTAATAGGAAGGACACTGCTCAAACAGATCACCCTAAAAAGAGTTGTGACAAAGTAGAACAAATATCGAATTAAATGAGTTAGTGGACCCGGAACATGACCCAATTAGGGGGGTAAAAATCAGAAGAAACACAAAACGCTTATATAATATTTTTTTAAGCCAATATATAAAAAAGATAAGTAATCTATTTACTGGTCTTCTTTGCTATCTTCATAAGTTCCTCTGCCCTAGATGGAGTTATGAGTTTTCTTTCCACTAAGTCTGCAATACATTTTGGTGCATACTCACACCAACTAACACACGAAGGGGTTGCATCTCTATGCAACGTTCTCCCACAAGAAGGGCACTCTGATTCTGTCTCATCGCTAAAAAACTCCACATCATCCCCGCAAGATGGACATGTCCTTAATATTATATCTGGCCGCAAAACATCCCTAACGCCAGGACATTTCTTAAACATATTGCCTCAATTCTCCCCCATTTTTAAACTTATGATGTGACGAAGGTGTTTTCTTTTCGCTCACATACCAGCCATCTTCAAAATATATCAATGCTGAATATAAAGATTTACCAAATTCATAGGTTAAAAGAATTCAAACAAAAGGAGTGCAAATGAAGGTTTTCCTGAGACGGGTTTTAGTCTTTGTGTAAAAATGAAAGGTTTCTTTAAATTAGATTATTTATTCCAGCCATGAATTTTCACCTATTCTTTTCAAAACTTCCCACATATTCAAGTTGAAACTGGCTGGCAGAAACCGTAATCTCATGGATATAGTAGTATAGTCAAAAGTATAGTCAAAACTACTCAAAAAATTATACAGTACAAAGAACAGAAAACTATAAATACCATATATTGCATATACATAACATAATGTTAGAAATAAGAAATAAAAAGTTAGTTATAGCTAATAAAAAGTTATCATTAGCTAACATATAAAAAGAGGTGAAAAAAAGATGAAAGATAAACTTGGAATTGTTGCAGGCATTGGAATAACAGTTTCGGCGGTACTATTGACTCTAGCCTTTTTCTTAAAATCTGCAGGAAATATCGAATTAAGTGATATCCCATCAATAGGGATAGTCCTAACATTAGTAGCTTTTGCGACCTTTGTATTGTGGGATAGGCTAAAAAATATAAATAAAGGATTACCTGCTGCAGATGAACGGTTGATACAAGTCAGTTGTAAAGCAGGATATTATGGCTTTATAGCCGCAATTTGGAGCGCAGTTGGTAGCAACCTACTAGCGGAAATCATATGGGATATTGAGCTTGAGGGCCACCATGTTGCAGCAGTTGTAGTACTGGTCTCAGCATTCGTTTTTGCTGCATCCTATTTATACCTTGCAAGAAAAGGGGATGCAAAATGAAAACCCGAATAAAGGAGTTCAGAGCACGTTACGATTTAACCCAAGAAGATCTTGCAAAAATGGTTGGAGCACGGAGAGAGACCGTCCTCTTCTTGGAGAAAGGAAAATACAATCCTTCGCTCAAATTAGCCTACAATATTGCGAAAGCCTTAAAAACCACCATCGACGAATTGTTCATTTTCGAGGATTGAACAGTATGTTATTCTCCAAAATCAGAATATCTTTGTGATGATTTTGTATTGTGAAGCATAGTGGGGAGTGTCATATTTTTTGCACTCCTCATAAATTCTATAAATGATGTACAAAGCCCCAATTAGCCCTCATAAACTAAATCTAAATCCGCGAAGTCCAATAAAATAAACCCCTTTTATTTCCTACCGACATATATTCCGTATCCAAAATATTTGAACAAACCGAAAATGCTCTTGGGCATATCCAATGCTTCTTTTGAGAACCTTCTGCAATCTGAACTTTTTATGAGCAGAAACAAAAATCTATACCAGGCTCTTAAAAAATCTAAAAAATCCGTCTGCCTAACTTCGTTAATCCACTGACCAATAACGCCGACCTTATAAATTCTCGCTACTATCGCCCTCAGTCCCGAGTATTCCAACAATTCTTTCCAGCTATTATTACAAGTCGGAAACTCCGCACCCATTATGCGAGATATATATTCGACCAGCTCAGGAGGTGGTGCTTTTATCCAAATACATTCATTAAGCCCAACATAACCTCCTGGTTTTATCACTCTCACATACTCGCTTGCAGCTCTCTGTTTGTCTTCTACAAATGCATTTACAGACTCGCAAAAGACCACGTCAAAAAGGTCATCTTCAAATGGAAGATTTCGCGCATCGGCTACCCTAAATTCAACTCTATCATTAACACCCGCTCTTTTCGCCCTTTTATTTGACCTGTCAATCATCCTTTCAGAAAGGTCTACACCCACGACCCTACAACCGTATCTTTTTGCAAGGTAGCAAGGAGTTGTTCCAACGCCGCAACCGACAACCAAGACGTATTTGCCTTTATTTATGTGGGATAACTCAATTAGCTCTCTTGTGGCCTTTAAACCCCCCATATGTTTTGTGACGCCCCAATAAGCTTGCAGTTCAAAGTAGGAAGCTTCTTGCTCTGACATCTTTTCTGATTGTAATTGTTTTTTATCCTCCATTTCTTTCACTTCTTCTTTTTTGATATCCCCCCCATTACCTATGTGAAACAACGATGGTCCAATATCCTCCAAATTTAAAGTCAACTTATCAATATTATTATCCCACCCGCATATCACGTTATTCTTTTTAGACTAGGTGTCCAAACTCGATAGAATAATGTGTGACACTTTCATTGCGAGTTCATTATTCCCTTTCTCCAGAGCTTAGTCGGAACTTCATGATTTTATATCAGCTTTTATAGACCCCGTGTATTATTTAGGGCGTGCATCATATAAAGTAAAGAAAACTTAGCGGGAATACTAAAAATGGAAAAAAAATATTTTTCAATATTTTTTGGAGTTATAATCAGATAGATTCATATCTAATAAAAAAAAATAAATGCTTATATGAAGAAAATCGCCACTTTACTGTTGTCTTTTTTTATCGTCGCTATGTCTGCCGGATGTGTTGAAAGCAACATTCCAGAAGCAAAGCCTACAGTAACGCCTATGCCAATTTCAACACCAACCCAAAAAGCAACGCTTATACCTGAGATGTCCCCAGATATAAGAAAGATCAATCGAGATGCTTTAGGCCAAAGGACTTATACGAAGCTTACACCTGAAATGGCCGAAGAGCTAAGAAATATCAAGCAAGAATGCCCATATTGCCATCATGATTGGCCTTACTCTATAATAATCGTCGAGATAGATGGGGAACTTTGGTGGGTCTGTGAAGGAGTTTTAGAAAACAAATGGGGATGGGAATGTAGTTATATAAAGAAAGTAACAGAGAAATCAATTTTGGGAAAGTATGGTTACATGGAATGAACTGCATCAATTAACACGGCATTTGATATTTTTAGTTTGATAGATATTTATTATAAATAGTTAATCCTCTATTTCGATAGTAAAAGCGGGTATGCCCAGAAAAGGGGTAATTCTATACAAAAATATAATAAATAGAGATAGTACCAATAATAATCATACCAAGAAGTCTAAGGTGAAAAAAGATGTCTAGTCGACCTAAAAGAGTTCAAAGAATGCTGGCTATCTGCGGCATTGTTGGCCCCATATTATACACTATTGTTTTAATTGCCATAGGGCTCCTTCGACCTGGATATAACCATTTAAAGCAATTCATGAGCGAACTCGGAGAGGTTGGGGGCCCAAATGCCATAATAATGAACACAATAGGATTTATGTTATTAGGGGTATTGATGATTGCTTTTTCATTAGGACTTCATCGTGGCATAAAAGAAGGTTCAAAGATCGGTCCAGCTTTGATAGCCATTTCAGGCGTTGGCTGGATAACTGTGGGACTTTTTCACGTAGATCCGAACACTGTAAACGCATCATTAAAGGCTATGCTGCACGTAATTGGCGCCATGCTGGTAGGATTGGGATTCTCCACTGCACCTTTCGCAATTGCCCGACGATCCAGGAAGGACCATCGATGGGTAAGTTATCGCCCATACTCCTTGGCAACCGGTTTGTTGACGGCAATCCTTGGGTTAGTATTCATCTTCGGCGGGATAGAAGGTTGGATGGGGGCGTTACAAAGAATGGTAATAGGGGTTCCGTTACTCTGGATAGAGGTCATGGCGATACGGCTACTACGTTTATCTTAGGGTTATAATGGAGTGAGTCTCTTCTGCTTCCTAATTGGTTAAAAAATAAATAGATAAGGCCACTTTTTACAAAATGAAATCAGGCGACTTTAAACCCATTCAGATCTCCAACGTATTCCTCCCAGATAACATCGACCTTCTCAACCCGAGCCATATGAGGGCCTTTTCTGATTTTCCTGAGCAGTTCATCCAAAGCATTCTTGCTACCCTCAGCCAGAACTTCAACCCGGCCATCTCTTAGATTTCTAACCCAACCACGTATTTCGAGAGATGTTGCCTCTGATTTAATAAAACTCCTAAAGAAAACTCTTTGCACCCTTCCAAGGACAAAAGCATGAACCCTTGAATTCATCGTGCTGCCTTCGCAACCCGCTCTTTCTCACCTTTCCTGCTGATCGAAAAAGACTTTACATCATACTTTGATGCAGCGATGATCTCAGAGGCAAGGCACTCCCCCATGCTCCTCTTATTTTTGAATGCGGCTTTTTGAGCGCCCTGTACGATGAACATCAAGGCCTGATCCACTCTCCTCTGTGAAGAGGTATCTACAGATTTTGGAACTGATATTCCACCATATTTTAAGCGGACGATATCTTCCCTAGGACCAGCATTTTCAATCGCTTTTATAAGAGATTGTATGGGATTTTCCTTAGTTTTAGCGTAGATAATGTCAAATGCATCCCTAACAATATTATAGGCTTTTTGTTTTTTACCAGTGTTACTCTCACTTCGCATCACCTTGTTGATGAGACGCTCTATGATAGATCTTCTTGATTTACTAAACTGCTGTAAGGCTTTTCCACCCGTGTGAGGCAACAAAACAGAGTTCAGATTAATATACTGCTTAACACCCAGATCATCAATTTTTACATCAGAAAAATCCCATTTGCCAAATATCTTGCTCATCTTATCGGTTTCTCCTTACGCCCTGCCACCATCTCTCCCAACGATACGTTGTTTACGGCGATAACCTTCCACCCAACACCTGGAATATCTCCGTAAGAACCGCCCATTCTTCCCCCTATTCCTTCAACTAGGACTTCGTCATGTTCGTCGATGAAATTGATTGCACCGTCTCCTGGACAGAAAGCAGTTAATTGACGTCCGTTTTTGATCAGCTGTATCCTGATGCATTTTCGGATAGCAGAATTAGGTTGTTTTGCCTCTATCCCAACCTTCTCGAGTACGATGCCTCTACCTTGGGGGGCCCCCTCTAATGGATCGGCCTTTTGACCCACATGAAGCATCCTTCGACAATAGGCGCTATCACTCCATCGGTACTTTTGTCTATCCTTCTTTAATTTCCTGACTGCATATAACCCTTTACTCATTGCATACCCTTTTTTAATCTATTATCACATCATCTAGGCTATGATGCCTTTGGGCCAAAATTTTTGCCTTTTGTACGTTTCTCCCATCACGCCCAATTGCAAGCCCTTTATCTTTAGGCACTACTGACACATAAGCTAAACGCTTAGATTCTTTGCTCAGTATGTCCACTTTTTTAATCATTGCCGGTTGAAATATGTTCGCAATGAATTCGCAAGCGTCATCTGAGTATTCGACAATTTCGATGTGCTTTCCTATTGATTTTTTGACCCTATTTATGTTACTGCCATTCTTGCCAATAGCTATGCCCATGTCACCCTTTTTGACCACGAATATGACGCGATCGTTTTCATCATCAACGATGCAATCTCTTACAGTGGCACCTGTCAAACTCTCAAATAGCGCTATATAACGTACACCTTCCGAGGTTATCTTAACGTTCATCTGAACACCGCCAAGATATCCGATTCTCCGAGATCTATCACTGCTAGGGCTGCTATGGCATAGGGTTTACCACATGTTGCCCCCAAATTAGCGCTTGTAT
>JAQURP010000048.1 GCA_028715545.1 Methanocellales archaeon
CCTCTACAGGTCCTGCTCTGCCTTGTACGCTCTCTCGATAGACCACTATTGGTTGTGATGTCGTGATAGGAACTTTATGATCGTGCTTAATTCTATAGGCAACGATCTCCAGATGCAATTCACCCATACCAGATACCAAATGCTCGCCTGTCTCCTCATCGATTTCTACCTTGAGCGTGGGGTCCTCTTTTGAAAGTTGCCTTAGCACTTCTATTAGTTTAGGTAGATCTTTCGTATGCTCGGCTTCAACTGCAACTGTAACCACAGGCTCGCTAACGTATTTGATCGACTCAAAAGGATCCATCTCTATGGAAGAAACAGTTGAACCAACTATTACATCCTTAATGCCAGTTATGGCAACGATGTTTCCAGCTGGTATTTCTTCCACATCTAATCGGTCAGGACCGACGAATATACCAACCTGCTGTACCCTACTTGAGTTGGGCACACCCGAAACACGCAGTTCTTGCCCTCTTCGCAATGTACCACTAAAGAGCCGCCCAGTTGCCACCTCCCCTGCATGAGGGTCCATTATGATGTCGGTTACCATCAATGCAATAGGACCATTAGGGTCACATTTTCCCATCGCTTTGCCTACGACACTTTCCTTGTCTCCATGCCAGATAGCCGCTACTCTATCTTTTTGTGCCTCTAAAGGATTTGGAAGGAGTGGGATTACCATATCAAGAAGTACTTGATGTAGAGGGCATTTATCTGCCAACGGTTTTACATCCCCGCTTTGACAATAATCATAAACCTCGTTAAAACCAATGCCATTTTCTTTCATAGAGTGCACACTAATTGCCCATTTGTATAAAGCAGAACCGAAGGCAACACTTCCTTCAGAGGTATCTACTCTCCAGCCTTGCTCATATTTTTCTTTGTTCATGCCCTTGATAAGCTTATTTACATCATCGATTATTTTGCTCAGGCGGCGTTGCATTTCTTTTTTATCAACTTTCAACTCATTGATGAGACGATCAACCTTGTTTATGAACAGTACGGGCTTTACGTTCTCCCTTAATGCCTGACGCAGTACAGTTTCGGTCTGCGGCATAATACCTTCCACTGCATCTACGAGAACTATTGCTCCATCTACTGCCCTCATTGCTCTGGTGACGTCACCACCAAAATCTACGTGACCTGGTGTATCGATCAGGTTGATAAGATACTCTTCTCCCCTGAAATCGTGTACCATTGAGACGTTCGCTGCGTTGATCGTTATCCCCCTCTCTTGCTCTAATTCATAAAAATCCATAAAAAGCTGCGTTCCTGCCAGTTCTTGAGAGATGATGCCAGCTCCAGCTAACAAGCTATCAGTCAGGGTAGTCTTACCATGATCAATATGAGCGACAATGCCAATGTCCCTTATTCTTTCTGGCTTGCCCATAAGCTTTTTCGCTCGCTCGACGGTCTTTTCTCTTCGGGTCATGCAATACTCCTTATTTACCTATAAACTATAAAAGGTCTTACCTAGCTTTATGTTATAATATATAAGGATGTTGTCCATGGAGGTTTTATCATTTTGTATTTATTGAGATATTTGATTTTCTTTGGATGCCTTTATCCCCAAAACAATAAAAAATATTACGCGTGAATCTTGGGTGTAGTCTGAGTTAAAGTAAGGAAAAATGTGTTGAGGTCGAAAAATGGCGCATTTGATAAACCATTTGATTGCAACTGTCTTGACTTTGTCACCTTGGCAGTACTTAATCAACATTGCCATAGCTGTAACTGGGCGAACTTTAGACCTACTGAGCACATGGTATTTAACTCCAACCTTGGAGTGGGAATTAAATCCGATCGCGAAAAGAGCTGGATGGAAACGTTGGATATCTCTAAATCTTGTGTTATGTGCGATGTTTGCCTTTTGGCTGAATCCATCAATTATGCTGTTTGTGATGGGCATCTTGGCTGCATCCCATAACCTTAACCAGTTTTGGTTAGCGCACATGGCCAGACATTCAAAAGAATGGAAAACTTATGGTGAATTAGTGGAAAAAGTTAATCCCAGGATAGCATACATAAGTCGCATCCCATATGAGATAGCGATAGGAGTTATCGGTTTAATCATAATATGCCTTGTGGGCTTAGATATATCAAAAACGATGTCTTGGATAGGATTTGCCTTAGTCAGTCATGCTTTTGCCGTGATATTTTATCTACGTCTAAATCAAAAAAGGTAGACAAGAATATGTGAAAAATAACTATTTCGTTATTCAGCACGTACCTTTTTTATCTGACTCTTCTGGTTAATAGATAGCATACAACACTTTTGACAACGCATATTATTCAGGATGTTGAGGGCGATAAACAATAATATGAAAGAATAATTGGAGAAGAAAAAAGAGACCAATAGATTTTATAATGGAGACTAAATGTAATGAGCAAAATGTCAAATCAAAATTTTATGCATAATTCCAATATTGGACAAAACGCGAATTTCGTTTATTTTATATATACTAAATTGTGTATGATAATGAATGAATTATTCGACAGTTCACTTGAACTTGATAGAGCACACGAGGAATAAAAATGTCTGAAAATGAAGAAAAGAGGATTGAGCAGATCAATAAGCTTCTTAAGGAAAGGAAATTAGACGAAGCTTTAGAACTAACTGAAGTCAGCGATATAGGAGATCTGCTTGTGATAGGTGCTTGGTTGGGAAAAAATGGAGTTCACGATGAAGCTATAAAAGTATTTGATCGTATTACCCAACTAGATCCAAACCATGCTGAAGCATGGTCTAACAAAGGAGTTGCACTGGGAGTTCTTGAAAAATATGATGAAGCAATCAAATGCTTTGACAGGGTCCTAGAAATAGATCCAAAATATACTGACGCCTGGTCTAACAAAGGTATAGGACTCGGATTTCTTGAAAGACATGATGAGGCAGTCGAATGCTTTGACAAGGCCATAGAGATAGATCCAAACCATGCTGACGCATGGTATAACAAAGGCATTGCACTGGAAAATCTCGAAAACCATGATGAGGCAGTCAAATGCTATGACAAGGCCATAGAGATAGATCCAGAATATACTAAGTTATCCACGTTAGGGCATACAAAACAATATGATACAAGATAATATAACAAATATACCTACATATATCTAACAAATGTATATCCACAAAAAATATTTGAAAAATACGACGATTAATCAGATTGAGTAAAAAAAAATAAAATCCGACACACACAGGACCTGCCCCCTAAATTTATCATATCTACACTATAGATTAGAAGTAAATGGTGAATCGATTACCTGGAAAGTGTCCGTAGATGATGAGAACAGGGGACATATGAAAGGAAAGGGATTTCAGCGATTAGATTAGATTGCATCGAATTGGCTCATATAGTTTTGAGTTTAAAGTGCTGATATGATACAATAAAATAATGAATGCCAAATTTTATCAGAACTATGCTGAACTATGTATAAACACAGAGTCATTGAAGCGGTTCAACTCATTTTTACCTTGAAACCTAGTGCGATTCTATCTCAGCTATTTGTAATCCGTCTTTATAGGTCCGAACTGTTCCGCCACTTTGTGAAACAGTGATGGCAATCGCATTTGTATCTCTTGTTATGGCTGCTGCTGCTATGTGTCGCCCACCCAATCCTTTTTGTATTTTTATGCCCTCAGCATTCACATCAAGATATCTGCCAGCAGCCACGATTTTTCCATTCTCATCAACGATGAACATCCCATCTAATTGTGCAAAATCCTTTATCGTTTCCCAATTATCTTGATTTGTTACATCTCTATCTTCAGCGCTATGTCCCTCGTAGGGATTGAGGATGAGTTGGTGGGACCTCTTTAGAACTTCATCTGTGTCCCCTATAGTAAAAGCAGTTCCCACACTCTTGCTCTCCCTACCTTCGTATCCAAGTTCTAGGGCTATATCTAAAATGGCTTGAGTCACTTTCGGTGCGACCCTGTCAGCGCTTTTATTCAAGCTTAGGATTACTGGCTCTTCGCGCAGATCATATGCGATGACTATATTGCCAAGTATCCCAACCACGGTGTCGTTCATCTTGAGTTTGCCATCAACATACGCACTTAAGACAGCATCTCTCAGTTTATAGGTTCTAGTCAAATCACCTTGCCATTCTTGCATTGCAACTATAATTGGAATTTTCGTCTCTAATCTATTTTGTGTATCACCGGTAACGATGATCGCTGCAGCATTTATCTCCTCTGCCAACTTAACTGCAGCCTCATAAATTTGTACCTTTGTACCCATATTCGTGTCCCTTTGTTTGGACTATTTACCTAAGCCAAGATAAAAACTTCTATATAATAAGTGTATCACCTATGATTCTATGAGCAACCAAACGATGGCTGAGAAAATACTTTCAGCTAAAACTAATACTGACATTGTGGCTGGTGAAATAATTGTCACACCAGTAGATTTAGTGTTCGCTCATGACGGAACAATGCCACTTGCCATTCAGCAAATGGAGACTTTGGGGACGCGAGATGTTTTTGATCCAAACAAAGTCATGGGAATATGTGATCACGCATCTCCATCACCAAGCGAAAAAATCTCCAATGTGCACGCTCTCATGCGAGAATTCGCTAGGAAGAATAAAATCCATTTCTTCGAGAACGGGGATGGCATTTGCCATCAAATAGTTGTAGAAAAATTTGCAGCCCCCTGGAAGATCATTATTGGAGGCGACAGTCATACATGTACCCATGGCGCTCTTGGTGCCTTCTCTACTGGAATGGGCTCTACAGACGTAGGGGCAATCATGGCCTATGGAAGGACGTGGCTCAAGGCCCCAGAATCGTTCAAGGTCAAAGTAATAGGAGAGTTAAAAGAGCGCGTATACTCCAAAGACGTGATTTTACACATAATTGGAGAGATAACAGCGGAAGGAGCAACTTACATGTCTATGGAGTTTTTAGGTGATACCGTTGATAGAATGAGCATAGAGTCTAGAATGACGATGTGCAACATGGCTATAGAAGCTGGAGGCAAGACAGGGTTGTGTATAGCGGACGAAAAGGTCAAGAGCTTTTTGGAGTCATATGGAAGGGGCAATGAATACAAGGCTTTGAGCCCAGACAGGGATGCAACCTACAAGGAAGAAATCACCATAGATGCATCTGGATTGGAGCCAATGATAGCCCATTCTCACAGAGTAGACAAAGTTGCTTCGGTAGCCGAATTCGAAGGGATGGAAATAGATCAGGTCTGCATTGGCTCTTGCACCAATGGTCGCATGGAAGACCTTCGCATAGCTGCTGAGATACTGAAAGGAAAAGAGGTCACAAAAGATACAAGATTGGTGATATATCCTGCTAGCAGGAGCATTCTAATTCAGGCCATTCGTGAAGGCATCATAGAGACTTTTTTGCGGTCAGGAGCGTCCATCGGGGTTCCGGGGTGCGGCTTCTGTATTGGGAGGACCGTTGCCCTAGGAGACGGAGAAGTGGCTTTATCAACCCAAAATAGAAACTTCAAAGGTCGAATGGGAAATGATAAATCTGAGATATACTTATGTAGCCCTGCCACGGCTGCCGCTAGCGCCATAACAGGAAAAATAACAGATCCAAGGAGTACAAAGGGATGATAAAAGGACAAGTAATACGGGTTTTTCCAAAGGACACGAATACTGACGAGATCATAGCTGGAAAGTACAAGTATGATGAGCTTGACACAAAAAAATTGGCATCACATGCATTTGAGTCGATTGACCCCACTTTCTATGAAGATGCAAAAAAAATCAAGAATCCAATAATCGTCGCTGATAGCAATTTTGGATGCGGCTCATCACGCGAGCAAGCACCTTTGGTCATAAAAGCATGTCACGTCCCATGCATTATCGCAGAATCTTTTGCAAGAATATTCTACAGGAATGGCTTTAATATTGGCTTGCCCCTAATCGAATGTAGAGCCATAGGTTCTAAAGTGCGCAGAGGGGATGAGCTTGAGGTGGACTTCGATAGGGGGATCATCCGAAATATTACGAAGTCTGAGGAATATAAATTTCAGCCGATCCCGAAATTCATGCAGGATTTGGTGGATGCTGGTGGACTGATGCCCTACCTGAATACAAAAGGTGGATTTTCCGAGCAGGAGTGAGCCCATGACCAAAAAAGTAGCAGTGATCAAGGGAGATGGGGTTGGACCAGAACTGGTCGATATGGCAATCCAAGTTTTAGATACTACAGATCACGACTTGGAGCTGATTTTGTGCGATGCAGGCGTTGATTGGTGGAAAAAAAATGATGGAAAGTCATTAATTCCTGATGAAACCTGGAGGATTTTAGAGGAATCGGATGCATGTTTCAAAGGACCTACCACCACCCCTGGAGGGATAGGCACACTCAAAAGCGTAGCTGTCTCGATAAGACAAAAATTTGACCTATACGCAAACGTCCGTCCAATAAAGACTTTTTTAAATACCCCAAAGCCATGCGGCGATGTTAACTTTATCTGTGTTAGGGAAGGTACCGAAGGTTTATACTGTGGGTCTGAGATTCAAAAAGATGAGGACACATATATCGCATTTCGGAAGATAACCAGATCCGCATGTAATAGGATTGCCAAATATGCATTCGAAGAGGCAGGGCGTAGAGGTTTAGGAACCGTAGTGGCCATCCACAAAAGCAACATCCTAAAGCTGACCTGTGGAGTTTTCTTGGACGAGGTTCAAAAGGTCGGAAAGGACTACCCGGATATAGAAATATGGGAGTATCACGTGGATAACATGGCCCAACAGCTCATCAAAAACCCTCAACTATTCAATCAAAAGATTCTACTATCGACCAACTTGTTCATGGACATAATAAGTGAGGAGTGCGCTGCCCTAATAGGAAGTATCGGCCTGGTATATTCTGCAAACTTTGGCGATAAATATGCGATGTTTGAGCCTGCGCACGGCTCTGCCCCTAAGTATGCCGGAAAAGATAAGGTAAATCCAACGGCAACTATACTTGCAGGTGCGTGGATGCTCGAGTATTTAGGTGAAAAGGAGAAAGCTCAGGCGATCTTTCAAGCCACTGAAAAGGTGATTTCAGAAGGAAAGATGACCACATATGATATAGGGGGGAATGCAAGACTCAGCGAGATGGCAAGTGCAATCGCAAAAACTACAGAAGAGATTTTGGGATGATGTAAGTTGGTCGACATCTATAAAATTGGCTTTGAAGTTTAACTCATAACGTCTTTCTTTAGTTTATTTTATTTTTCGGATCTAACTATTAAATATCCTTTTACCAGCCAATGATGGAACTGCCCTGTCAGATCAATTCTCCATTTTTATCGTATCTATCATTCCTTAACTTTGCCTTCTTTCCCCTTCCGTAATTTTGGCATCAGCTTCGATTTGATAAGCCAGCCGAGACCAACCAAAATTAATATTGGCACTACATACCCGACGAGGATTATAAGTCCCCTTATCGTCGATACGAAGGCTTCGAAGGCAGCGCGAAAAGCGTCCCTTATCCCCCAGCTATGCGTTATCGGTTCTTGCTCGTACAATGAAACGGAAATCGTCGCAAGTTCAATGCGGTTCTCAAGATAGTTTATGCGACCGGTAAGCTGTTCGATTTCACTTCTCACACGCCATATCTCTTTCTCAACTACAAGAACTTCCTGCGTAGTATTAGCCATGTCAAGTATTTCTAATAGTCTCTGCTCCTGTCGCTCTAAATTGTTAATCCTCGCCTTCAAATCGATATATTCTTCTGTAACATCTTGCCCTGATGTGTGTTTTGACTTTACATTGCCAATCTGCTCTATTTCTGAGATGACAGATAGAAACTCATCAGTTGGCACTCTGATCGTAAAGTCGCCTCTCTTGTATCCGGTACCTGTGACATAGGAGTAAGAATCAGAAACAAAACCATCCGATCTCTCTACTATTAGAATAAGTGCGTTAGAGCTTGCTTGGAAATCCACTACTTCGATGCTCAGGGAAGCCCGTTGGATTATCTTCTGCTCTGTATTCGTATCAACATACTGATAGTCTGCTGTTCCCCCTCCAACAGAAATAGCTGTATCTCCCTGTTTAGTCATTGTCGGAGGCATCGGTGCAGGCATTGGTGCTGGTGCTGACTTTGTTTCGACTGGACTCTCTTCTGCACATCCTGAAAAAGCACATGCAATCAAAGCCAAAAAAAGCACAACAGCCACCAT
>JAQURP010000049.1 GCA_028715545.1 Methanocellales archaeon
GATATAATCCCATTTGGATACTCTAAAAATATTTACGAGGCTTTGGCAAAGGCCGCTTCGTTCCTTGGCACATTTATGCTCATAGATCCTGTCGAATGGTTTAATTCGAAATACCAAGCAAATTTAGTGCCGTTGCTAGTCGATCTTTCAAAAAATTGGAATCAAAAATCCGGACTTTTGGAATTCGAGGGTTTGATAAAAACATGTAAAATAGTAGAAGTAGCTTACGATCGGGAGGCCCTAAGGGTTATAGAAGAAATAAAAAAGATAAGCACCGAGACTATTATCTCAGTACGGGTTCCTTTCGGTGATTCTACAACCAAGATCGTTGAAGAATTAGCGTTCGCTGGTGCAGAGGTCATCCATCTCTGTGCAGATATTAATGGAAAAGTGATCGATTCGTCCGATGAACAGCGTTTTGTGAAGGATGCAATTTTAGACATCCATAGGCTTTTGGTAGACCATAAAATCCGTGATGAGGTGACGCTTATGCTGAGTGGTGGCATCGCAATGGCTGAGCACGTAGCTAAAGCGATTATCTGCGGGGCTGATGTAACCGCTATTGACCTGCCACTCCTAATCGCGCTTGAGTGCAGGTATTGTAAGCGCTGTCAAGATGGTTTACCATGCCCAGTCGAATTGAAGGCTCTTAATCCCGACTACGGAGCGCAGCGGATAATTAACCTTATGGGAGCTTGGAGGAACCAGCTTCTCGAAGTACTAGGTGCGATGGGATTAAGAGACGTGAGAAGGCTACGTGGTGAAGTTGGCCGGGCCATATTATATGAGGACGTTCAGCATGAGACGTTCGACACAATTTTTGGGGAGGGGGTGACACACAATATCAAATCCAGTTATTAAATTCGCCCCATCAAATTTCCCGAATGATATCTGCGAAGTAGAAGTAATTAGAGACGTAACTAAATGCATAAGTTGCGGCATGTGCGCAGCTGTATGTCCATTTGGCGTGCACGAGAGAGAAACTGGGTATAACCGAGTTTCAAAACCCCTGAGTTATCTCTGCATAGGTAATACATGCAAAGATCAGCCATTCTATTGTGTTGATCACTGCCCTAGAAAAGCCTTATCAATAGGACAGAATCAAAATTATATCTCCATTGGAGATAGTCGTTGGACACGTGACCTCATTTTAGGTACATGGAAACAGGCAGAGACAGGGATTCCACTTCACGGTCTCGAGTACGAGATTGGAAATTCCGGAGGTGGATTTGATCGGCTCTTCTTCAAGTTCCCAAAAGAAGGGAGAACAGAAGCTATCGAGAATGATGCTATAAACACAGAGCTAGAGCTAAACAAAAGAGAGGGTAGGAAAGTCAGTATTAGGGTGCCGTTCTACGGTGGTGGAATGTCCTTCGGTTCTGTCAGCCTCAAAGTTATGCTTGCACGTGCAAAAGCAGCAAGAGCTTGGGGAACCTTTACCTGCACTGGCGAGGGGGGTTATCCAGAAGCATTGAAACCATACGACGACAACATGATCACACAGATAGCAACCGGTCTTTTTGGCGTCTCTGAGGAAAGCATCCAGCGAGTAAGGATTGTCGAATTCAAATATGCGCAAGGAGCGAAGCCTGGTCTCGGCGGACATTTACTGGGAGACAAGGTGACCGCCGAAGTGGCACGAATGCGCGAAGCTGTTGCTGGCAGCAGCCTCTTCTCGCCATTTCCATTTCACAGCGTCTATTCTGTTGAAGATCATAAGAAGCACGTCGACTGGATAAAGGAGATAAACCCCGATGCACTCGTCTCTGTTAAAGTCTCGACGCCAAGTGATGTCGACATGGTCGCTGTGGGTAGCTATTACGCGGGTGCCCATATCATCCACCTAGATGGGAGCTACGGAGGTACAGGAGCAGCACCTGATATAGCAAAGAAGAATATTGCTATGCCAATCGAGTACGCGATCCCAAAGGTGCATGAATTTCTCAAGGAAGAGGGAATTCGAGATGAAATAACGGTGATCGCAAGTGGTGGAATACGCACCGCATATGATGCCGCCAAAGCGATTGCTCTGGGCGCCGATGGCGTAGTTATCGGTACAGCCGATCTTGTGGCATTGGGTTGTGTAAGATGCGGCTGTTGTGAATCCAATAGAGGGTGCCCGCGTGGTATTGCAACTACCGACCCGGAACTTTCCGAGGTAATTACTGTCGAGTGGGGGGCGCAACGCATCATTAATCTCTACGCAGCATGGAGAAGCACATTGATAGATATTCTCAAACAGCTCGGGATGCAGAGTATAACGGAACTCGTCGGAAGACACGATTGTTTGATCAATGCGGACTATATCAAAGGTAAGGAGACTGGGTAAAATGAATATACATCATAGCTCTGAGGCAGAAGGTGGATGCGGTGTTGTTGGATTTGCCTCAACAGTTCTGGTTAAGGGCAAGCATATATTCAAACCTGCTTTTCAGATGCATAACCGGGGGAACGGCAAAGGAGGGGGTATCGCGGCAATTGGCCTCTCGCACGAAGACTTAGGCGTCTCCCAGTCAATATTGGAAGAGGATTATCTGCTACAGATCTCATTGCTAGACCCCCAAGTTCGTAAAGAAGTAGAAAGAGAATTTGTCGTGCCCTTCATGAAGGTTGACCACGCAGAACGGATACCAACCGTCTCAGATTATCATGAAATCAAAGGATTAGAGACCAGACCTCCTGATGTCTGGCGCTACTTCGTTCGAGTGAGAGAGAGTGTGCTTGATGCATTTATACAGGAGCATCACTTAGAAGAAGAGGATAGAAGAAGAGTGGAAGACGAGTTCGTCTACCAGAACAGCATAAGGATCAATAAGAGATTCTATGCCGCGCTTGGCGACAAGAGAGCGTTTGTGCTCTCTCACGGTAGAAACATGCTGATCTTGAAGATTATCGGATATGCCGAGAGCATCATACAGTATTACAAGCTCGAGGATTTCAGAGCACATGTCTGGATTGCACATCAGCGATACCCAACACGTGGAAGGGTCTGGCATCCTGGTGGAGCACACCCCTTCATGGGAATGCATGAAGCTTTGGTGCACAACGGCGATTTCGCTAATTACCATTCTGTCGTGGAATACCTTGATCAGCATGGGAGAGAACCTTTATTCTTAACTGATACAGAAGTGGCTATTCTGCTATTTGACCTGTTGAACAGGGAATACGCCTACCCACTGGAATATATCATTGAGGCAATGGCACCAACGACCGAGATAGACTTTGATTTGCTCCCATCTGAAAAGCAAGAGACATATCAAGCCATCCAGACTGCACATATTCATGGGTCGCCTGATGGCCCTTGGTTCTTCATCATTGCAAGGACAGAACCGTTCGAGGGTTGCTTCCAGTTGATAGGGATTACTGATACCTCAATGCTGCGACCGCAGGTATTTGCGCTCGTCGAAGGCGAAGAGCTGCAGTTGGGCCTCATAGCATCGGAGAAGCAAGCAATTGATGCGACTTTGAATAGCTTGTCAGAAGATGATAAACGCTTTCCTTCAGTCGCAGACAAATATTGGAATGCACGTGGCGGGAGCTATACTGATGGAGGCGCTTTCATATTCACCGTACGAGGTAAAGAGAAGAAAACTTTGGTATGCACCAATAAATTTGGCGAGGTTGTTCATACACCGAAACATCAAACACATTGTGATCTCACAAAAGCGATTATGACACCACCTGATGTTAAAATGCTCAGAGAAAATATGGCAGGAGCATTAAAAAGCCCGCTCAGTTTGTACACATTCTTGAAACGCGGTGTTAAGGACTGGAATACGTTACGCTGGATTTTATCAGAAATCACAAAAAAAGCGAAAAGAGATGAAAAAACAAAAACCATAATAATCAAGGGGTTGACACTCCTTAACGACCACAGATATGATACTGGCACCAAGAAGAGAAGTTCAATAATTCAACTCACCAGAGAGGCCCTTCACGAGCTATTTGATGATACTCCCTCGATCAATGAGGTGCACCATGGCACTTACCACCTAATTCGCTGGGAGAATAGGGGTCTTTTGCGCCCACCTAGGAGCGAAGAGGATGTCCTGATTGTCGATGTCGAGGGTTTTCCATCTGAAGGGAAAGAAAGTGCTGCTCGGCTTATCGTAGATGCTCATAAGCAGGGGTGGAAGCGATTGATCGCTTATAACATGCATGGACATCGTTTTTGTGGTTCGGGATTAGGACCTCAAACGAATGGAGTGCAGATTGATGTTTATGATAGCCCCGGAGATTATCTCGGCTCCTCGATAGACGGTGCGAGCATCTACATACACGGCGATGGGCAAGACCAGATCGGGCAGATAATGAAGAATGGCAAACTAGTAGTTTTCGGTGATGTTGGACAGACCTTCATGTACGGGGCAAAAGGAGGCGATGCATACGTGTTGGGGAATGCTGCAGGCAGACCGCTTATAAACGCAGTTGGAAAGACGCGTGTGGTGATAAACGGAACCTGTCTCGATTATTTAGCTGAATCGTTCATGGCTGGCGACCCTCTAAATGGAGGCGGATTCGTTGTATTAAATGGTCTTGAGCCCGATGAAAAGGGGGGCTTTAAAGAGCAGGATAATCCCTACCCTGGCTCAAATCTCTTTTCACTCGCCTCGGGCGGAGCGATATACATACGAGACCCTCATCACAAGCTTGTAGAGGAGCAATTAAACGGTGGTGAATTTTCGGCCATTACACCAGAAGATTGGGGGCTCATTTTACCTTATTTGGAGGAGAACGAGCGGCTCTTCGGAATCTCTGTCGAAGAAGATTTGCTCAGAGTTAACGGTGAAAAGAAAACGCCACAAGAGGTTTTTAGAAAAGTTCAGCCGATCAAAAGGCTTGTGATCAATGGAGCATAAGGGGTCGAATAATGTGCGATGTACCATAGGAGTATATAAGCAGCTAGCCAAATGGCCAATTGTTATTTACATGCAGCTAACAAAATGACAAAAAATAGAATCGTTACCTCTTCTAAACACCTCACAATACAGTTGACTTTTTCCATCCTTAAGAGTGAAATAAAATATGTGTGAAAGAACGATGTTATTTTAAATTCGATACACCCCCATAAACAAGATTTCATCCAGATTTACGCCAGAATCTAACAAATTTTTGATACAGGATGCCTGATACGGGCTGTAAACTCTTAAACGGTCTAGATATGCACCTCACTAATAGGCATTAACTTGCATTCTGGAAGAGCTTTATAGAAGTGTCATCACCAGTTTGTATGATGACTCCTATTTGGCCCATTATTACACAATAGATAATTTATAGGGCTAACCAACTGGTCCAAGAGTAGATGTATTCTAGATAGTGTTAAAGCAGTAGCTATTAGATTCACAAAAAGTGTACATAAAAAAATGGTTAATTAACATTTAAAAATTGTGATTGCTTATTAGCTCTGATTTAATTATTTAAATCAAATACACCTCTTTGAAATTCCTGCACCAATTGTGTCAATTCATCCAAAGATAGTCTTACCTCATTTCCGTCGTCGTCTTTGATAAAAATGTTATCTCCATCAAACTCTGCAGAAGGACAGCTTTTAGAGCCACAACATAATTGGATTTTCTTCTTCATCATTTTTTCTACACCTCCTAAAAGTCACTAGACATATATAGGTATTACATTCATATAAAGTTATACCTCTCTCTTATTTTTAACTTAAAACATCAACTTTGATTGAATAAAGTTTTAGATACATAATAAAATTGAAAAATAGAATAAATCCGCAAATTCCGACATTTGTTCTGTTAAAAATTGTGTGCGTGAGAGAAATTAGACCAACATAGTTGTGAATCTTGTTGAAACTAAAAATCGAAAATTCTACAGTAAAATTTAAAAAAAAATAAAAAGATGCACAGCACAGAATACAAACTGTACATTCAAATCGGTGTCCACGCCATATTGCCTGTAATCGATATCTCGTATCCCCCGCCTGTTACGATGTTGAAGTTCTTGCCCATGCCACCCATCAATGAGATCCAGCCTTCTGGTTTCTGGGTAACTGGGTTCCATCGGTTGACTGCATCGCAGTTTGAACCTATTGAACTCATCACTGTGGATGCGGTTGTAAGGGTGGTGTCGTATGGCAAACCGATCCAGTTCTTGCCTGTGCTTCCGGGCTTCTTGACGAGGTCAATCTGGCCGATGGTTGCAGGCGTGCCTGTTAAGCTAAAGGTCGTATTCGCAGTGACCGATATCTCGTATGCCTCACCAGGCACTATATCAAAGTTCGTGCCCATGCCCCCCAGCAGTGATATCCAGCCTTCTGGTTTCTGGGTAACTGGGTTCCATCGGTTGACTGCATCGCAGTTGGAACCTATAGCAGCCATTAATTGGGATGCGGTTGTAATGTCCGTTTCTAGCGGTATGCTGATCCAGTTCTTGCCTGTGCTTCCGGGCTTCTTGACGAGGTCGTATTGGATTGTTACCTCCGCTACACCAACTGAAACCAGTGGCAAATAATCCTTGTTCGTGCTACCTGAAATGTCGTAAGGTGTATCTCCGAGTCCGTCTCCATCTATATCATCGCCGGTATAATCGTCCCAATAGTTCCCACCGAGATAGGGTCCGTCGATTATGTTTGTACCTTCCGTTTTACTGATGTTCCAGATGTTGTTTTCATCGTCGTAAGCATTGTTCGTGTTGTTGAAGTAGTTATTGTATATGGTATTGTTGCTGGAAGACCAGAGATAGAGTCCATAGTTGTTATTCGAGTTGATGGTGTTGCTTGATATATTGTTGTTGCTGGAATAGTAGAGGAGGACCCCTCTATCATTATTCGAGTTGATGGTGTTGCTTGATATATTGTTGTTGCTGGAATAGTAGAGGAGGACCCCTCTATCATTATTCGAGTTGATGGTGTTGCTTGATATATTGTTGTTGCTGGAATTGTAGAGGCGGATTCCACCAACGTTGTTCGAGACGTTGTTGTTTGATATGGTGTTGTTACTGCTGGAATAGGAGAGGTCGATTCCACGCCAGTTGTCCGAGACAGTGTTGTTTGATATGGTGTTGCTGCCGGAAGAATAGAGATAGGTCCCATAGTAGTTGCTCGAGACGTTGTTGCTCGAAATATTGCAGTAATTCGATTCATCGAGGTATATGCCCGCTCTAATAACTCCAGTAGCACCTGTTAAAGTGAATCCACTTAGGTTTACGTAATCTGCTCTTACATAAAAGAGGTTATCATCTGAATCTTGAGCCTGAACTAGGGTAAAATCAGCACCATTCTCGGATTTTATGGTTAAACGCCGGTCTATATCTACGTTTTCAATGTAAGTCCCGTCTCTCATGATTATGGTATCTCCTTCACTCGCTGCATTCACTGCCGCTTGGATCGTTGAATAGTCATCAGGGACGTAGATTACAGAGCCTGTGTAGAAGAGTGTAACTGTTACCGATGTTTCATTGGTATTCCCTGATGTGTCGGTTGCTCTTGCATAGATCGTGTTTGAGCCAGAAGAAAGGGTTACCGATTTACTCCAAGAGGTTGTTCCAGTTGCTGTCTTCCAACTTCCAGAATTGACTTTTACTTCGACTTTGCTCAGACCCATATTATCCAAAGCACTTCCTGTAACGGTTATGGTAACAGTTGAGAATACCTGCCCATTTGTTGGGTACGTGATGGTTATCGTTGGAGAGGTTGTATCCTTCACCACCGAATTGTTCTGATAGGAAATATTGTAATTCGATGAATTGTCGTACATCCCAACCGATACGTTGTAAAATCCGTCAGCAGCGGTTAGGTTGA
>JAQURP010000050.1 GCA_028715545.1 Methanocellales archaeon
AATAAGGTAAATACTTTAATCATCAGAGGAAATAGCTTTTTCAGGAGATCATTATGGCAATTCATCCAATTGAGTACCGATATGGCACGCCAGAGATGAAAAAAATCTGGACCGAAGAGGTGAGGCTGAGGAAGTTTCTTGAGGTGGAGGCTGCACTGGCAAGGGCAGAAGCGGATGTTGGGCTGATACCAAAAGAGGCTGCAACTACGATTGCTGCCAACTTAAGCAAGGTCAAAGTGCCTAGGGCCAAAGAGATCGAAGATGAAATCGGGCATGACATGATGGCTGTTGTGCTCGCGCTTGCAGAGCAATGTGGTGATGCCGGAGAGTGGATTCACTTTGGTGCGACCTCAAATGACATATCGGATACTGCGCTTGCTTTGCAAATGAGAGATGGAATCGATATCCTAGAAAAAAGATTGAGAGAGTTGAAAAATATATTGGTTGATCGGGCTGTGGAGCACAAGCACACAGTCTGTGTATCCAGAACCCATGGTCAGATTGGAGTTCCCACTACGTATGGACTTCGCTTTGCCATCTGGGCATCCGAGGTGGGGAGACATCTTCAACGCTTGAATCAATTGAAGCCAAGAATTCTGGTTGGTCAGATGAGCGGTGCGGCGGGCACCGGAGCAGCATTTGCCCCCTCTTACACAGAGATCAAAGATAAAACGATGCAGTACCTTGGATTGGGCGCAGTAGACGTCTCGAATCAGCTCATACAGCGTGATCGATACGCAGAGCTTGTGATGTTTTTGGCAAATGTGGCAACTACACTTGATAAAATCGGAATCGCCCTGAGAAATCTTCAGAGGAGTGAGATTGCTGAGGTCGAAGAAAGCTTTGGCTCCAGACAAGTAGGCTCATCTACGATGCCCCATAAGCGCAATCCTATTAAGTCAGAGCAAGTATGTGGCTTGGCCCGAGTCATCAGGTCAAAAGTCGAACCTGCCCTGTTGAACAACACGCTATGGGACGAACGCGACCTGACAAACTCCTCCTGCGAGCGAATCATATTCCCGGAGGTCATGATACTGACCGATCACACGATCAATACCATGATAAAAATCCTACAGCATCTTCAATTACATCCTGAAAATATTCGGAAAAATCTTGACCTGCTAAAAGGAGTGAACATGTCTGAGGCAGTGATGATTGAATTGGCGAAGCGGGTTGGTAGGCAGCGGGCGCATGACCTCCTCAGAACATGTGCGATGAATGCACGTAAGACAGGTAAGCATATGGCAGATACACTCCTTGAAGACGAAGAGATTATTAAGCACCTTTCCCCCAGTGAAATCGAGCATTTGATGAATCCAGAAAATTACATTGGCGCTGCAGTGGAGCAGGTTGAACTAGTGGCAAAAAAGTTAAGAGATGAACCATGATCACCAAGAAAACCGTAGATCACCTTGGGTGGCTGGCAAGGATAAAGCTGACAGAGGAAGACAAAGAGAAGTTCACGGATCAGCTGAACTCGATACTGGATTATTTTGAGAAGCTGGATGAGGTTGATGCAGATGTTCCCCCCACACATCATGTATTGGGGCTTACGAACGTTTTTCGAGATGATGTAGCGGGGCAGTCAATCAGCCAAGAAGATGCGCTTGGCAATGCGCCCAAGAAGGAAAGAGGGTACTTCAAAGGCCCCAGGATAGTGTAGCATGAACGTCGATGGGATACGAGAAATGTTCCAGAACGGAAAGTCTGTGGAGGAATTGGTTCACTCGATATTTGACAAAATCGAGCACAGCAAACTGAATGCGTTCGTCACCCTCGCAAAGGAGAGCGCATTGGAAGAGGCAAGAAGAGTGGACAAACATGGCGCTAAAGGAATGCTCGGAGGGATCCCGATTGGAATCAAGGATTCCATTTCCACCAAGGGCATACAAACCACCTGTTGCTCAAAAATTCTGGAGGGATATATCCCTCCATATGATGCGCATGTGATTGAGCGATTGAAGGCAGAGGGAGCAATCATCATCGGAAAAACGAACATGGATGAGTTTGCAATGGGGACCTCTACTGAAACCAGCTGTTTCGGCCCCACTAGAAATCCGTGGGACCTGATCAGAGTGCCGGGAGGCTCTTCCGGCGGAAGCGCCGCAGCTGTGGCAGGTGGCGAAGTACCCCTTGCACTTGGCTCAGATACCGGCGGATCAGTTCGATGTCCTGCATCTTTTTGCGGCGTGGTGGGATTGAAGCCCACTTATGGCTTGGTTTCTAGATACGGATTGGTCGCATATGCCAACTCCTTAGAGCAAATCGGTCCTTTTGCTGGCAATGTAAAGGACGTTGCGCTGCTCTTAGACGTAATCTCAGGCTACGACCCAAGAGATTCGACTTCTGTAACTAAAAAGTGTGAATACCTGAAAGAACTCAGGGAGGATGTCTCTGATGTGAAGATAGGCGTTCCCGGGGAGTTCTTCGGCGAAGGTATCGATGAAAAAGTGGAAAAAGCGGTATGGGGGGGCATCAAGGCTCTGGAGGACAGGGGTGCCTCCTACACAGAAATCAGCTTGCCTCACACCAAATATTCCCTGGCAGCTTACTACATAATTGCGATGAGTGAAGCCTCATCCAACCTAGCACGATTCGATGGCCTTAGGTACGGTCTTCGTCTGGGGAAGGACAAGGATTGGCATACCACTTTTTCAGAGATCAAAGCCCAGGGTTTTGGTGAAGAAGTGAAGCGAAGGATACTCTTGGGAACATATGCGCTATCAGCCGGTTATTATGGGAAGTATTATCTCAAAGCGCTAAAAGTGCGCACTTTAATCAAGCGCGACTTTGAATCCGCTCTGAAGGATACCAATGTCTTGATAACGCCTACCATGCCTTTCCCAGCCTTCAAGATAGGTGAGAAAATAGGGGAACCGTTGGCATTGTACCTGGCAGACGTAAACACCGTTCCCATAAATTTGGCAGGGGTGCCTTCCATATCTGTCCCATGTGGATTTGCAGGAAAACTACCTATAGGCATGCAGATCATTGGGCGCCATTTCGATGAAGCCACAATCTTACGCACCGCATATGCTTTTGAGCGGGGGATGAAATGAAAGATGTCATCATTGGCTTAGAGGTCCATGTACAACTGAACAAGCTAAGATCCAAGCTTTTTTGTTCCTGTTCTACGCAATATCATGACTCTGAGCCTGATACTCATACCTGTCCCGTTTGCTTGGGGCTGCCTGGGGCTCTGCCTGTTACAAATGGGAAAGCTGTTGATAATGCGATCAAAGTCGCATTGGCTTTGAACTGCAACATAGAAGAATGGACTATGTTCTATCGGAAAAACTACTATTATCCTGATCTGGTCAAGGGCTTCCAGATATCCCAATATGATTATCCCATTGCGACCAATGGCAGTATCAGTCTGGAGACAGAAGGTGGCGAAAGGACCATCAGGATTAAGAGAGTTCACATGGAGGAAGACCCCGGCAGATTGGTTCACGTAGGCACGATAGATAAGTCTAAATATTCGCTTATCGACTATAACAGGTCTGGTGTGGCCTTGTTGGAAGTGGTTACAGAACCAGACTTGCGTACGCCAAAAGAGGCCAGATTATTTTTGAACAAGTTGAAAAACATCCTGGAATATCTGGATGTGTTTGATAGTTCTCTGGAAGGTTCGCTTAGGGTGGATGCCAACATATCCATAGCAGGAGGGAAACGGGCAGAGATAAAGAACATCTCCTCCTATAAGGGAGTTGAGAAGGCTTTATTGTTTGAAATCGTGCGCCAGAATAATCTGGTGAGGAGGGGGGTTAAAGTGGTACAGGAGACGCGTCACTTCGATGAAGTGCGCGGTATCACGATCTCGCTTAGGACGAAAGAAGGGGAAGAGGACTACCGATACTTTCCTGAGCCGGATTTGGTTCCGATTACCATAGTGGATAGGGTGGATGACATCAAGAAAACTTTACCAGAATTGCCGGATGCCAAGCGCCAGAGATTTGTTCTTCAATACGGCATCTCAGACAATCATGCTAAAGTGCTTATATCTGAGCTGGGGTTGGCCAATTTCTTTGAGACCGTCGCAACTGAGGTGGATGCAAACTTAAGCGCAACATGGATAGCAGACGTCTTGAAAGGAGAATTGAACTACCGGGACCTGGATATAAGCGCATTTTCACCAGGTCACATGGTCCAAATCTTGCAAATGCTGAAAAAAGACACGATCACGGAAAATGGCGCAGTGCAGGTCATACGAACGATACTTGATGAGGGAGGGACTCCTCTAGATATCGTCGAGCGTAAAGGTTTGCAGCCGAAGATGGGTGCAGAAGCAAGCGGAAATATAACACTTCGGGTCATAGAGGAAAATCCTGATGCATTCCAGGATTTTTGCAAAGGGAAAAATGAGGCGATGCATTTCCTAATGGGTCAAGTTATGAAGGAAACGCACGGAACAGTAGATCGAAGTACAGTTATTGAATTGCTAAATAAGTCGAAAAAGGAGAAATTACAAAATGCATCTGATAATCACCGAGAAGCATAGCACAGCGAAGAGAATCGCACAGATTCTCTCGGATGGGAAGGTGGAAAATAAAAAAGTCGAGGGAATAAATATCTATGAATACCCCAACACGAGAGTCGTTGGGCTGAGCGGGCATATCCTCAACGTCGACTTTCCACCCGAGTATAATAACTGGTCAGATGTCGAACCACAGGAGCTGATAGGAGCTGACATCATATTGGTACCAACCCATCAAAAGATAATCTCTGCTTTGCAGAAGTTGGCAAAGGACGCATCTCGCATAACGATTGCAACTGACTATGATCGGGAAGGGGAACTGATAGGGGTGGAAGCGTTGAAGGTTATTCCGTCTTCCGTTCCCACCGATAGAGTGCGATATTCTGCGATCACCCCCTCTGAAATCACCAAATCCTTCTCAAATCCGACCAAGATCGATTTCAACCTTGCATCCTCGGGAGAGGCACGCCAGAAGATAGACCTGGTGTGGGGTGCTGCCCTGACAAGATTTGTTTCGCTGTCTTCACGTCGCCTGGGCAAGAACTTCCTTTCAGTGGGAAGGGTTCAGACCCCCCTGCTGGCATTATTGGTTAAAAGAGAGAAAGCGATAGCTGCTTTTGAGCCAACTCCTTATTGGGAGGTCTATGTTACTTGCAAGAATGATGGTGAATTCATAGCAAAGCATGTAAAAGGGCGTTTTTTAGAGAAAGGCGAGGCAGAGAGAATCATCTCAAGACTCGGCTCAAAGGGCACCATTTCCAAACTGACGAGCACGACAAAAACTCAGTTACCGCCAGCACCATTTGATACAACCGAGTTTCTCAGAGAAGCCAGTGCGATCGGTTTCACACCCGCTAATGCGATGAGCGTTTCTGAGAGTCTGTATATCAATGGATGGACTAGCTACCCTAGGACAGATAACACGGTTTACCCGGAAAGCCTTGATTATATAAGCCTCATAAAAATGTTCACAGGGAGCGATTTTGGAGACTACGCAGCATCGCTTCTCAAGAAAAAAGTTTTGAAACCTACAAGGGGCAGAAAAAAAGCTACCGACCATCCTCCAATACATCCGGTCTCAGTTGCCAGCAAGAAGGATCTAAACGCTTATGAGTGGAAGATTTATGAACTGATCGTGCGGCGATTCTTTGCGACGTTCGCATCTCCAGCGGTCTGGGAAAAGACCGAAGTTACTGTGGAAATCGATGGTGAACTTTTCGAGGCAGATGGGTCACGCTTGATCGAGGAAGGATGGCTGTGGTATTATCCATACTATTCTGTCAAAGAGACTATCTTGCCCTCGCTAAAGGAGGGCGAGACGTTAAATGTATTAAAGGTGGATCTAGCTGAAAAGGAAACCCAGCCCCCGAAACGGTATAAGCAGGGCGGTTTGATAAAAAAGATGGAAGATCTTGGGCTTGGGACAAAATCCACTCGGCATGAGATGATCAGTAAACTCTATGCGCGTGGATATGTTTATGGGAATCCTGTGAGGCCTACGAGTACTGCCAATGCGGTCATCGAAACGTTGGAGAAATACGCGGCCCCAATTACAAAGCCAGATATGACCTGCCAACTTGATAAGGACATGGACAGAATCGCCGAGGGCACGATTGATGAAGAAAGTGTTGTCCAGGAATCCAGGGAGATGCTTGATACCCTATTTGAAAAATTAAATGGAAGCAAAGACCACGTGTCCAGGGCACTCCAGGAGGGATTGAGAGAGGATAAAATAGTCGGCAAGTGCCCTGATTGTGGCTCAGATCTTATGATAAGGAGATCTAAAAGAGGTCGTTTTATAGGATGTACTGGCTATCCTGATTGCTCGTTCTCACTTCCGCTACCAAAGAGCGGAAACATAATAGTAACAAGCAAAGATTGCGAGGAACACGGGCTCCATCATTTAAGGATCGTCACTAAAGGGCGCAGGCCATGGGACTTGGGATGCCCATATTGTAACTACATCGAGTGGCAGAAATCGAAGAAAGAATAGATAGTTAATGAAATTTGCTTCCTACTGCTATATTCGTTTTAGGCGCCATATTTTAATCTTTTTTTGGTATCAATGGTCTAATAACAGTTGTATAAATTACGCAAAGTGATGCAATTATGGCTGTTAATTTCCAAGCCACGTCCAACGAAAGATAATCAATAATCTTTTCATAAAATATCCCGCTTAATACAATTAATAGCATAGCCTAAAGCATAAGAAAACTAACTGCATATTCTCTTAGTTTTTTCTTCTCGAACAGTTCTCTCTTTTTGAACTCAAAACTCAGTTTTTTCAACTTTGACTCAAACCTATAAAAAAAGTTTTCGTACTCCCTTTTTATATTATCAGAGACATCAATAGGAGTAACATTTAGCATGTGTTTAGCGATTAAATCATACCCTTTAATTTCTTCGGCGTCAAAGGGTTGTATTCCATCCATGCCTATATTAAAACCCAAGAAGTTAAATGTACTTTCGCTCTTATTAAATATGCACATATAATTTCTACCAAGAGTAGTTATACTGTCTCTATAAATCAGAATGTTATCACTTACTTTCTCTAAATGTTCAAAATCGGAAAAATGTAGCAAGGTCGCTTTAATAAAGCTAACTCCATCTTCAAAATTGTTAGGTATCTTGTATGCTCGAATATTAGCTAAAATTTTTTCATCAATTACTAAACCTAAGAATCCAATCAAATTATCTGAAAGTAACCATATAAAAAAGGTAATAACGAATGAAAAAATGATTATCAGCACCAAGTTAAAGGCATAGTCTTGGGAAGGCAAATCAAAGTAATATTGCATTATACTCTTATAACTAACTGAAGGATATGAAAGCGTCAAAGCATAGAACCATGATTTGTATTCTTCAAATTTTTGTTTTTGACAAAGAATTAATAGAATGGGAATAAAAATAACCGAAGTAAAGAAAGAAATTGTTAAACTAGTTTCCTTCGATAGTGAACACATTAGTGCCCAGTGTAAAGCTACCAAAGCTCCGAAAATAAAATAAAGTACCCTTAAGGACTCAAGTTTATTCGTAAACACATTTTTATATAAAACTTCCAACTATTTAAATTTTCATTTTTTTATGTAAATTATTATTAAAGTTTCCCTGCAATTATGCTTTCTTAATCGCCCTGACGATCTCCTCGATCTTGGACTTTGCGTTTCCCTCTTCTACAACCGTTCCTGTTACGATGACATCTGCGCCTGCCTTTGCACATTGCTCTGCGGTCATGCTATCTCTGATTCCTCCGCCCACGATGACCT
>JAQURP010000051.1 GCA_028715545.1 Methanocellales archaeon
ACGTGTTACTGAGCAGTTTGCCGTGCTCACGAAGAACACACAACTCGCATGGCTTAATCGGACCCCGATAGCAGTGACCTCTGGCAGGATCAACCAGAATTGGAATTTTTGAGGTTTTTTTAAAAAATAATACACCGATCGGAGTGACCGAACTGTTAGAGCTAACGTCAGACGTGAAATGACTCACGTCTCCACCTAAACGGTACTATAATTCAGTACGGTTGTAGAATATGACTTCTAAGATATATAATAGTTGTGCTTGAGATATCAAATATCAACAAGCATGTGTAGAAGTCCTTTATTGAGACTCTTCATGTAGGTCTATCAGTACTTAAGAGTTTTGGTTTTCTACTGGTTTGCACAAAAAGTAGCTATTTCGAATAACTTTAAGGCCAAGATTAAGACTTTAGGGTCAAATTATTATTCAACATATTATTCAACAGATTTTGTATAGGCTTTACGCCACCTATTAATCTGCTTTTCACTCTTTTTTTAGTACCCTTATCTTTTTTGAAGAATCGCTTTCGAGAATGACAGTTTCTGTTTCATATCCACCAGTATAAGTGGGTTCTCTATCTTTCTCAGGTTCTTTATCCTTCTTTTGGTTATTCATGTTAACCACCAATTAAAATTTTATATATTAAAATTATCGTACTCCCTATTAAGAACAATACTCCAATAAAGAAAAACATGTGAGATTTTTTTGCTTTGTCCACTATATCCTTATGGATTTCGTTATTATCTTCTACGCAATTAAGGTATGAAATAGTTGCTTTTTTGATAACTTCATTTTTATTTGGATTTCCTAAGTCTTGATACAACTCTCTTGTTTTTATACCCATTTTTAAAGGAAATGCACCCGTAACTAAAAATGAAAAAATAATGGAGATAATGAGTAAAATTAACGCCACACTAGTGAGCCATATCCACACCCAATCCAGTAAAAGAAATTTATATGTTGGCATTATTTTATTAGACACAAAAGTAGATGCTGCAACAATTATGCTTACCACTAAAAGTTCAAAATTAAATAATTGGTAGACCCTATCTCTCATAAAGTTGATGTTTTTAAGCTGTCTATCAAGAAGCAATTTTGCCTCTTCGTAAATAACTTCTGATGTAATTTGTTCTATCTTATTATTTTGATTTCTTTTCATTAAATCTGCCTAACATTTAATTTTACAGTAGTCCTATAAAAAACTGAAGTTGATTTTAATCGCCACTCACTAACACATAAACCACCGTTTTGGCATCTAAGGTTTAGGTCTTTCATCTGTACTGTTGAGAAGTCAAGAAGTCTGGTTGAATCCCTAACTCGTGCATCTCATGGATTAAGACGTTGATTAAAATTTGCGTAAAAAGAGATTTTACAAAATGCCTACATACGCCTCTGCACAGTTTTCACAGCAAAAAATCATTTCTTAAACTTTATCTCTTTTTATGGATTTGCCCATTAGTATCACCCAAGACACATAATCCAGGTCATACTTTCTTAGTTTAACTGAAACTTTTTTACAAGGATATATACCCACCAAACCTTCTTTTGTGAACTCCCATGTCCAGAGTAGGACGTCGAACACTAAATTGAACGATTATATCAAGTCCATATGTATAATATAGGCCGGGGCCGAGATTTGAACCCGGGTCCTGGGATATCCGCAAAATTTCCTTAAGCGCTTTGAGCTAAGCGAAAAGGTTTGCCACAGTCCCAAAGGATAGCCAACTACCCCACCCCGGCACTTGAAGTTCTAATGCTCTATGAACTATTAACTTTTTCATTTCCCTATATACATATATCACTATATTGGCTAACTCTTCCGCTTCACATTCATTTATACCTTTTGATTTCACTAGATCCTGAGAATTTTTAATACAGGGAAATCCCAGAGAAGAAATCATAGATGCGCATCTATCATGAATTGACAGGCTAGAGATGATTCTATGTAGCCTTCCCATACACGCCGGGGTTGGGATTTGAACCCAAGTGCTCCCAAAGGAGCAACAGGTGTCCATGTGAAACGATGCCATGTTAGAGCCGTTAAACACTCGAGCCTGCCGCATTTGTCCACTCTGCCACCCCGGCCTCAAGCATAAGAGCGCTCAAAAACTTAAATAGTTATCTTCTTTACTTATTAGGGGTGATGAGGATAAAAATAAAAGTAACCATTGTTGCTGGAGAGGAGAGATATACAGAAGTCCAAGATGGTGGGGACTATGAAAGCCTGCTTATCAATCTGGGAATTAACCCAGAGACTGTTATCGTGTATAGAGATCAACAGGTAATGCCACTAGATGAATGCGTCGAACCGGGCGATATAAAAATCTTGAAGGTCGTGCCTTGGGGCTAGATGATGAAAATTGCAGCAATCAGGGATGTAAACGTAGATTTGATCACTCCCGTAGAATGCCTACCCAAGAAAGGAAGACAGGTTATCACGAATGATTTTGAAATTCACTGTGGAGGATGTGCAGCGAACTTCGCCTTTGCATGCACCAAACCAGGGGCCGAGGTCAAACTCTTCGGGAAGTTGGGTGACGATTTGTTTGGAAGGCATATAATTGCAACATTAGAGGAAAACCGAGTTGATTTATCCAATATATCGCTGTCAGACTCACGGTCAGACGAAAAAACTGGTTCGACGGTGGCAATAGTTCAAGTTTCAGAGCGTAGCTTCATAACATACCGGGGTACAAACGCCACCTTTTCGATGAGCGATGTGGATTGCAAGAAGCTTAAAGTCGATTTGGTGCATTTACCCTCATTTTTCTTACTTGATGCACTTCAACACGATTACGGAAAGATAGTCAATTCGGTAGATGGTTTGAAATCAATTGATCCTGGTTGGGATCCATTTGGATGGGGTCCCGAAAAACTAAGGCAACTCAAAGATATACTGCCAAACATAGATATCTTTTTTTTTCAAACCTCGATGAAGCAAGAAGAATAACCGGTAAGTGGGAGCCCCAGCAAATTATAGAGAAGCTCCTCAAAATAGGCATAAAGATCATAGCCTTGAAAAGGGGGAAGATGGGGAGCATGGTCTCAGATGGAAAAAAAGGCAAAGAGGTTAGCAGCATTTGACGTTAATACCGTTGACACTACAGGGGCGGGAGACGCTTTTGATGCTGGATTTGTGATTGCAGATCTAAGTGGAAAGGATCCCATCGATTGCGCAATATTTGCTAATGCCACAGCTGCCCTAAGCATCGAAGGCATTGGTTGGTCCACTTATAGCACGCTGGAAAACGTCAACTATTTTTTGAGATCACATAAGGTGAAAGAGTTATAAGTTATGTAGTAAGTTACTTGAGTTGAGGTATTTGAATGAAGGCATGCATCATGTGCGGAGGTATGGGAACTAGGATGAGACCACTCACATTCGAAAGACCAAAGCCATGCATACCGATTTTGAATAAACCATCGATAGGGCATTTGATAGAACATTTATCCACCAGTGGCTTCGATGATATAGTTTTGACCTTAGGATATCTCGGAAATAAAATTGAAGGGTACATCAGAGACGGGTCGACTTTCGGCGTTAGAGCCAATTACGTATACGAAAAGGATAGGCTTGGCACAGCAGGTAGCGTTAAGAATGCTGAAACTTATTTGAAGGATGCACCGTTCTTGGTTGTAGGCGGGGATCATATTCTCAATTTCAATCTAAGAGAGATGTATCGATTCCATGAAGAGCACGACGGAATGGTAACAATAGGCCTTCTCCCAGTAGAGGATCCACAAAAGTACGGCATTGTGGATATGAACGCGGACAACGAGATTAAAAGATTTATCGAAAAACCTGCACCAGAGCAAATTTTTAGCAACATAGCTAGTACCGGAATCTATGTGTGCAGTCCAGAATTGTTGGAACGGATTCCTAGGAGAAGATACGACTTTGCAAGTGATCTTTTTCCAAGTTTACTACAGGAAAACGAGCCCATATATGGTTGGTTAGCAAAAGGATACTGGACAGATATTGGAGATCCACTCGAGTATAGGGCAGCAACAAGATGGAAACTGGATAATTTGTCGACGGAAATTGATGGGCACTTATACAGCAAAAATGCAAGGTTAAACGGTCCGATGGTATTTAAGAATGAAATCACACTTGGATCTAATTCCTCTATAGCAGACCATGTGGTAATAGGAGAGAACACAAAGATCAGGGATAATGTCTCAGTTGGTTCGTATACCTCCATCGGAAGGAACTGCTTAGTTGGAGATGGTTCAAAGATTGCATCCTCATACATATATGATGGGGTTCAAATTGGAAAAAGGTCATTTTCCTCTGGCGTAATAATAGACAAAAATACCATCATAGGCGAGGATTGCATATTGGAAAGCGGTGTTATCATAGGTCCTAGAGTCATAATTCCTGACAGAATTACCATTCATTCAGATGTTCGGATATGGCCAGAGGTTGTCATAAGACCAGGGGAAGATGTCGAAGAGGATGTGATAAATGAAAAATTTGGAACGTCTGTTGAAGGATCATAGCTCTAGATATGTGAGCTCTTCTATATCTTTTTTATCTAACGCGGCTTTTGTGATTACGCTCCTTCTTACCAAAACCTCTGCATTAGCTCGTAATGCAAGTGCGATGCAATCGCTTGGCCTAGCATCCAACTCTCTTTGTACGCCGTCCTTCTGGATTATTAGCCGAGCATAATAGATGCCGTCATCTAGGTTATCAATTAATACCCATTTGATTTGAGCATCCAAACACTCCAAAAGTGAAATGACTAAATCGTGAATCATGGGTCTGGGCGTGATTTCATGGTTCAAAATGGATCCTATGGCGGTTGCCTCAGCTATTCCAACATATATTGGAAGCGCCCTATCTCCATCACATAACAGAACCAGTGGAGTGAGTCCAGCTGGAGTGCTCACCATATAAACGCCTTTGACGTTAACAGTAACTAGGTCGTCCATCCGTTGCCTAAGAGCCCATGAAAGTATATTAATCTGTTCCATTAATCTGTTCCACAAAATTTTAAGGCATGTTGTCCTCATTATTTATTTTATCGGTGAGGATGATGCGAAGGATACTAATGGTTATATCCCCAAAAAATTTTAGGGATGAAGAGTTATTGGAGTCAAAAGATGTGCTCAAAAAAGCTGGATTTGAGGTAGTAGTCACAAGCGTTACTAGCGAAACATGCATTGGCATGTTCGGCATTATGGTCAAACCAGATCGTGTCATTGACGAGCTTAATGTAGAGGAGTTTGATGCAGTGGTTGTAGTAGGTGGTGCAGGCACCCCTGTTCTGAACCAATATGATAAGGTCCTCAAGATTCTCAGAGAGGCAAATGAGCAAAAAAAGATATTGGCAGCAATTTGCCTTGGGCCCATCGTATTAGCAAAAGCAGGGGTGTTGGAAGGAAAAAAGGCCACGGTATTTCCCTCTGGAGTCTCTAAAATCGAGAGTGGTGGAGCGCAATATGTTTCCAAGTCAGTGGTCATTGATGGTAACCTGATCACAGCTGATGGCCCACAGAGCGCTAAGATGTTCGGAAACGCAATAGTTAGCGCATTAGCTTAGGCTTTTCACAATTCTTTCATAAATTGCAGGTCTTTTGGTACGCTTAAACTAAAGAATCCACTGAATACCGAGTTCATGCGGTATGTGATATAGGACATGACATACTGGATATGAATAATGGCTATCCAAATCATTATAAACATCCCAAGAAGTGACGAGTCGACTAGTACTACCTATAACGAGGCGGATTATATTCTGCAATTCCATCACTGCCAAGAGTTGGAAGGTACTATGAAGGAGCCATAACCGTCAAGATAGCTTGTTTCGCAAAAGATGATAAAAAAAACAGATAACCCTAGCTGTATCCAATGAGAATTCAAGACTTCTGATCTCTCTGAAACTCGTTTCGGTTTCTTCTGGTTCACAAATTTGGATGCTCGTATTTAGAGCTAGGAGGTCAAAGGCTCGATATTATCAGATCGACATGTCATAAACATAAAACACAACGCATCACTTAGAATTTTCATACTTCCACATACCATACTAATGAGAAAGAAGAGATATAGATGGGAGTGCTATAAAGAAAAGTGTTTAGCTGGATGAAGCATGAGAGAGTCAACCGTTCACAATGAGTGTCGTAAGCAATAGAATTGGATCCATACTAATTAATTTCAATCGCTATTGAAAACCATCCTTTCAGACTGCCCATTGTCAAACCGTAGATCTAGCAGTTTCTTTCCATTCGATCTTTCTTCGAAGCAATTTTTTGGATAAAACCACCAGAGCACACAGCCATATGATCCATGCATCTACGATAAGCCCCATTAATTTGAGGGTGAAGTCGCCTATATTATTAGAAGAACGCCATAATCGCATGCTATAAGATAGCACGAGTGGACTGGCCATGAACGTGAAAAATGGGATCGTCATTGCAGAAAACCATGCGATCTTCCTGCTCCATGGAATTTTTGCTTTGTAGAACCCTCTAAAATATTTCAGCCCTTCACACGCTCCAGATATCCACCTGACCCTCTGGTTAAAGAGGTCCATTAAAGTCATGGGAGCTTGCTCGCCCACATGCGTATTAGCAAGAACTGCTATATTGCCCTCCAGATAGATTTGCTGCATAAGATCAGTATCCTCACAGATAGCAGTTTCATCCAATCTTCTCCTATCGAAGATTCTTGCATCGAGAACGCCGATCAATCCATTAAACATCTGAAATCCATCCATTCGTTCAAGAAGCCGATATAGGTCTGCTATTAGAATATATTCGGCTGATATGACCCCGGATATTATGCTGGCATCTGGATTAGTAACATATCTAGGCGCGCTAGCGATGACAGCACATCCTTTTTCCAGTGCACTGACGCACTCAACCAGAAAATTTTTGTCTGGACGACTATCGACATCGAAAAACGCAATGTAATCCGCTGTGATACTATCCAAAACATCGTTGATCGCACCCGCCTTCTTTCCCCTAGGCTTTCTGACGATCACATCGACAGACTGACCTTGCAAGTATTCAGCTCGGGGGTCATCACCAAGGGAGTCGATGACATAGGTTATGGATACCTCCATAGAGCCTCGATCCAACCTTGATAAGGACTCTAAGGATTTTTTTATAACATAAAGTGGCTCATGCAACGAAATTGGAACGATGATATGCAATTGCATATCAGAGCCCGAACTGGGAAATTAACAGGGTTGCAATGTCTTCTCCTATAATCGCCTTAGCCAATATGTTCAGCACGATGCCGATGATCGCTCCACTGATCAAACTATTTATCACGCGAATTTTAATGACTAAAAATGCCCCTATTGCGATCAATAGCACCAATCCTGCTCCAGAACTGAGCATCGATATAAGCTCCACAGAACCAGCCAGCAAGTCTAGGAGAAACGTAACTGCACCAACCCCCAGAAATATACCTATGACAACCCCTACCAAGGTCAACGTAGTGTCCTTCATATATGGGAAGTAGTACATAACAAGATATAAAATTATTTATGTCTGATCGATAAAAATTTCAAAGTATCAATCAAGTATTACAAGGATTTTTAGTTTTTAAAAAAA
>JAQURP010000052.1 GCA_028715545.1 Methanocellales archaeon
GAAAGGTACTGGTGATTCTTTCGGTTGGCGCTCAATTAGGAATTTTCAAAAGGTCAGTAAACCGTTCAAATCAGCAATCCATGAAACTCTTATCCACAAGCCAAGTGCACCGAAGTTGCTTTAAACTTTGCATAAACCTCGTCTCCTTTCATGAATCCAAGGTCTTCTAGGGATCGTTTTGTGACCAGCGCAATGATGGGGAAGCCACAATCAACACTCACTCGTGTAAGTGCCCCCGAAGGCAATATCTGGGTTATTGTTCCTTTGAAAGAATTTCTTGCGCTGCTCTTCTTTTTAGAAAAAGCAAGTGTAACATCCTCGGGCCTAAGACACACATATACTCTATCGCTGACCGCATGATCGGATACGGCCTCTATTCTATGACCTTTGATGCTGACGATGGTAATTCCATCTTCTTTTGACTCGACAACCCCCTCTATGATGTTCTCCACTCCAACAAATTCAGCCACTCTTTCGTTTATCGGCTCATTGAATATTTCTTTAGATGTGCCAACTTGTGCAATCTCGCCATCCATCATGACTCCAATTCGATCTGCTAAAAACATAGCTTCTGTCTGATCATGGGTTACGTGAACCATGGTAATATCAAATTCTTTCTTTATTCGCTTCAACTCTCCTCGTAGGTAATCTCTAGTTCGTGAGTCTAAAGCAGATAGGGGTTCATCCAAAAGTAATATTTGGGGTTCGATGGCAATGGCCCTTGCAATAGCAACCTTCTGTTGCTCTCCGCCACTAAGCGTATCAGGATAACGATGTGCAAGGTGCGAAATCTCCAGCCAGTCCATTATATCCTGCAATCTCGCCCTATTCGTATTCGATTTTGATGACTTCTCTAACTTCAAACCGAATATTATGTTTTGCTCAACGGTCAAATGAGGAAATAGAGCATAATCTTGGTAAATGAAGCCAATTTTCCTCTTTTCTGGGGGAATAAGCGTTACATCAAGCCCCTCAATCCAGACATCCCCTTTATCAGGAGTGTGGAATCCAGCAACGGTCTCAAGAAGTAATGTCTTGCCTGCGCCTGTGGGCCCCAAAATAACGAAATATTCTCCTTTTTTCACATCTAATGTTATGCCCTTAAGAGAGAACTCTTTCCAATCCTTGCATAAGTCTCTTATTTCTATCATTTCTTTCTCCGTTGGGGCATTCGCAATAATATAAATATCAATAGGCAAATCAGAATCAGCAAAACTGAGATCGGTCTTGATGCACTAAGTCCGAAAGAGGTAAATTTCTCGTATATCAAAATCGGCGCTGATATAGGATAGTATGCAAGGATCAGAACGGCTGAGAACTCGCTTATTGCACGTCCCCAGCTTAGAATCGCCCCGCTCAATATAGACGGGAAAGCAAGTGGGAATGTTATTTCTCGAAATGTTCTCCATTGGGATGCGCCCAACGAGCGGGCTACATTCTCTAGACGCGGATCAACCTCTTTAAATCCTTCTATCGCAGTATCTACTAAATAGGGCAGGCTCATGAAGAGCATGGCAATCACAATTCCTGGATAAGCATCTGTAATTACAATACCCACTTTTCGAAGCGGTGCACCGATCAATCCATGCCGCATGAACACGCCATATAATGCAATTCCTGCAACAACATGCGGGATCATCAAAGGAACATCCACCAAACCCTCTATTAGACTTTTACCTGCGAACTCCTTTCGTGCAAGAAAATAGGCTAAAGGGACACCAAAAAAGAAAGCAACTAAGGTGGAGGCCAGAGACATTGATATGCTTATACCTATTGCCTTTAGAACAACAGGGTTAGTTGCAGCAGCGATTAAACCCGACAAATCCTCCAATTGCTGATAAAACATGTTTCCAAGCGTAATAAAAACAAAGGCAACCAGCACGAGTCCTAAAAAAAGGAAAATGGTAAAAACTCTTTCCTGCTTTATCCTCTCAACTGATGATTTCAATTTTTTTTTCATTATCTCTATTTCCCATATTTTCATATCTTTTCTACCATGTTATCGATATGGAGCATTTGTTTCTATTGCATTATCGATAGGTAATATTCTACCAATCGATGGCTATATGGATGACAGTCATATAAACATATTTATCGGCAAAAACGGTTCAGGCAAATCCACAATTCTTGAGGCGATATATCTAACTAAAACAGGAACTATTGATGCATCGAACTGCCTCAAAAAACTCTACAGACTATAGAGAGGATGCTAAAAAATGGTAATTAGTATATGTGATTTTTATTATTAATTATATTTAAAATTGGTTTTTAGCAGTTTAAGCTCTCCAGCTTCAAATCCTATTTTGGTTTATATTCTCTCCCCTGTTAAATTGTTCTCTATTTTTTCCCCAACATAGGAGTTCCGATAAATAATTTTAAGGCGTCCTTAAACATAATTAATTTGATGTTTGCCAAAAAACACATCATTTCGATGAGGGATTTCTCCCGAGCAGAAATCGATCATATTCTTCAAAGGGCTGAAGCGCTTGAGACATTTGCTTCAGAAAGGAGTTCCGATATATTAGCTGGTAGGATTTTAGCGATGTTGTTCTATGAACCTTCTACCCGTACTAGGCTTTCTTTTGAGACCGCTATGAAGCGATTGGGGGGAGAGACCATCAGTATGGTCTCTACTGAGGCCAGCTCGGCGGCAAAAGGTGAGATGCTGGCAGATACTATCAGAGTAGTCGGGGAATATGCGGATGTTATAGTTCTACGCCATCCAAAAGAAGGTTCTACAAGGATGTCAGCAGAGATGTCAGATGTTCCCATCATAAATGCTGGCGATGGTGCAGGACACCATCCAACCCAGACATTGCTCGATCTGTACACTATCAAACGAGAGAGCAATCTTCGAAACCTGAACATAGTGCTAATTGGCGATCTTAAATACGGTAGGACCGTTCATTCACTTGTTTATGCCCTGTCTTTATATGATGCTAAAATATCTTTGGTTTCACCGGAAGAGCTGTGCATACCAAGTGACATCAAAGAGGATCTAATCAAACGCAGAATAGATGTCTATGAAACCACCAAATTGGAAGATGTTATGGAGTATGCAGATGTTGTCTATGTCACGCGTATACAAAAGGAAAGGTTTCCAGACCTAAGCGAGTACCAAAAGGTTGCAGGAAGCTATCGAATTTCTTTAAAATCCCTGAAAAACTGCAAAGAAGACATGATAATCATGCACCCTCTCCCACGAGTGGACGAGATAGATACAGATGTAGATTCTACGAAACATGCTAAATATTTCAAGCAAGCTTTTTATGGCGTTCCAGTCAGGATGGCAGTTTTGTCCTTGGTGCTGGGGTGTGATGTATGAAAAGAGAGTTGCGTGTTCATCCTATCCGAAATGGTACTGTAATAGATCACATCACACCTGGCCAGGCATTAAACGTGCTTAAGATACTTGGCATCGTTGGTACCTCCGATGCTGTAGTCAGCGCAGTCATGAATGTGCAGTCTAAGAAGGCGCATACCAAAGACATCGTAAAAGTTGAGGATCGAGAGCTAAAGCCGCATGAAGTGGATAAGATTGCTCTCATTGCACCATCAGCCACCATCAATATCATACGCGACTATAAGGTTAACAAAAAAGATAAGGTAATTCTGCCAGATACAGTCGAGGGTGTTGTGAGATGTGCCAACCCGAACTGCATCTCAAACACACACGAGCCGGTAATATCCAAGTTCACTATTGACAAGTCTCAGAGTCAAATACGATTGAGATGTATCTATTGTGAGAGAACGATCTCTGAGAACATCGCAGAACATCTTTTGTAGTCACTGGCGCTCTATCAAATCTGGATATTAATCTGATTACCCATTGCTCTAGGGATGATCAGTGAGATTTCGATCATAAATAACTATACTCATCGGTGGGAAACGCCCCCCCCTCAACTTCTTCTTTATATTTTCTGGATGCCTCTGAGATGACACTCCTCAAGTTTGCATATCTCTTCACGAATCTTGGAGCGAAATCATAAAAACCCAAGATATCATGGGTTACCAAGACCTGTCCATCACAGTGAATCCCGGCACCACAGCCAATGGTAGGCACCTTTAGCTCCTCAGTTATATTTTTTGCCAGATTTGAGGGCACTCCCTCCAGTATGATTGAAAAGGCTCCTGCCCTTTCAACAGCTTTTGCATCATTCAGTATCTTTTTTGCAGCTTCAGGGGTCTTGCCCTGAACTTTATAACCACCCATTTGATGTATGGATTGGGGCATCAAGCCAATGTGCCCCATGACCGGGATACCCACTTCAGTCAGCGCTTTTATTTTATCCTCAAAAGCCAAACCCCCCTCTAGTTTAACGGCTTCAGCTCCCGCTTGAATCAATCTGCCGGAATTTCTCAGAGCCTCTTCTGCGCTAAAGTATGACATGAAGGGCATATCGCTAACGACCAAAGCGTTCTTTACGCCCCTAGAAACCGCTTTTGTGTGATGGATAATATCCTCCATCGTCACGGGAATGGTACTCTCATAACCCAAGACAACGTTTCCCAAGGAGTCTCCCACCAACAAGATATCGATTCCTGCTTCGTCCAATATCTGTGCTAGTGGATAGTCATAGGCAGTAAGCATGGTAATTTTTTTTCCTGATCTTTTCATCTCCATCAGTCTTGTTACCAGGATTTTATCCCTTTTCATTCCTTACCCTCTGACAGCTCTTCTAGAAGCTCTTTAGCCCTATCCAATCTTATTTGTCCTTCTCTAACCAGAGCACTTGCAACCTTATCCACCATATCGCCGGTTGAGCCTGCCATGACTGCAATGTTTTTTGCATGCAAAGACATGTGACCTCTCTGTATTCCTTCTGTCGCTAAAGCTCGTAGGGCAGCAAGATTTTGTGCCAAGCCAACAGATGCCATAACCTCTGCCAGCTCCGAAGCAGTTTTAACTCCAAGAATCTTCAAGTTCGCGATAGCTACTGGATGCACCTTGGTTGCGCCGCCAACTAGACCAACCGCAAGTGGCAATTCTATCGCTCCAACTAGATCTCCCTCTTCATTTTTTTCATATGTTGTCAAGGGGCTATATTTGCCTGAGAGAGATGCATATGCATGCGCACCCGCTTCTATGGCTCTTGTATCATTGCCAGTCGCTAAGGCTACTGCAGTAACGCCATTCATTATGCCCTTATTGTGGGTTGCACATCGATATGGGTCCGCAGCAGCAAAATAGTAGGACTGGAGGATAGCATCAACGACATCATCTCCTCCTAATGCCTTTTTGGAAAAAACCGCTTTTGACCTTGCCAATCGCTTGTCTGCCAAGTTGGATACTATTCGAAGATAAGCCCTACCAGATGTTAGTCGCTCAATTAGGGATGCCACCGCCTCGCACATCGTATTGACCGTATTGGCTCCCATGGCATCTCTGCAATCCACAAGCAAATGAGTGATTACCATTTTGCCCTTGGGGGTTTCAATAACCCTTACCTCGATGTCTTTAGCTCCGCCACCAAGTTTGAATAGGGTGGGATTTTGCTCGTTTGCCGTATCTAGGATTTTTTTTCTTGCACCCAAGATGGAATTTTTTGCCTCCTCTATATCCTCGCAAATCAGTTGAATCTGTCCGATCATTATCTGCTCTGTGGTATTGGCTGTAAACCCCCCTTTGTCCCTCGCCATTTTGGCACCATTGCTAGCAGCCGCGATGACAGAGGGCTCTTCTATCGCCATTGGTATAAGGCGGTCTTTTCCATTGATGACGAAGTTTGTAGCAATCCCCAATGGAAGTTCCATGACTCCAATTACGTTCTCGATCATTTTATCTGCTTGATCGATACTCAATGCACCGCTTTTCCTGATATTTTCAACCGATTCGTCATCCAAGTTGGCGAATTCCTTCACTTTTTCTAACCTTTCTTGGGGACTGAGTTTATATAAACCAGATATCCTTGACGTTTTCTTCATTCAAATTACCTCTTTGGCGCGAACTTTGTGCCATAGCAAATAACACCGTCTGGACCCTCCTCAGCTATTTTTCTAAAAATAGATTGCACCTTCATGCCGATTTCGATCTCATTAGGGTCACAGACTATCTGAGCTGTCATGCATGGCCCCTCATCCAACCTGATTATTGCAAGCACATAAGGAGTCTGCCTATCAAAACCCTCGGAAGCAGAATGGATTATAGTATAAGTGATGACTTCTCCGATGCCTTCGAACTTGTGCATCTCTATCTTACCCGCCCTTCTACAAGCAGGACACGTTGTACGTGGCGGAAAGTAGCATCCCTCACACGTCAAACACTTGGTTCCTATCAAGTTGTACCTTGCAGGTATATTTCTCCAAAATCTTGGGACTGCCATATGATCACCTGTTTATGCTCAGTATGTGTACTACTGCTGTTCCACCGGTTCCACCAACGTTGTGCGTGAGACCCACCTCTGCGCCACTAACTTGCCGCTTACCAGCCTCTCCTCTTAGTTGAAGGACTATCTCAACTGCTTGTTTTATGCCTGTTGCGCCAACTGGATGTCCACACGCCTTCAAGCCTCCAGAAGGGTTTACTGGAATTTTTCCATCAAACGCTGTCAAGCCATCTTCGGTAGCAGGTCCACCATTGCCTTTTGGAACGAAGCCAAGGTCCTCTATTGCACAAATTTCGCCTATCGTGAAACAATCATGCACTTCTGCCAAGTCTATATCACTCGGCCTGATGGATGCTATTTTATATGCTTTTTTTGCCGCATATACTGTTGCATCTAATGTAGTAATGTCTCGTCGGTCATGGAGGGCTATGGTATCAGTCGCCTGTGCTGATGCCTTTACGTACACAGGCGAATCTGTATACTTTTTTGCAATCTCAGCTGGCGCAAGCACTACAGCTGCTGCGCCGTCTGTTATAGGGGAGCAATCTAAAATTCGAAGAGGATCAGCTACAAGAGAAGAACTCATAACATCATCAATCGATATTTCTCCTCGATATTGCGCTTTTGGATTCATAGTCGCATTAAGATGATTTTTCACTGCCACCATGGCAAGTTGCTCTCTCGTCGTGCTGTATTTGTGCATGTGCAGTCTTGCTATCATTGCATATAAGCCTGGGAAAGTCGCGCCCATAAGAACTTCCCATTCTCTGTCAGCAGCCGAAGCGAGCGCATCTATCGCTCCCCCTGTTCCCACATCAGTCATCTTTTCTGCGCCTCCTGCTACTACGATATCATGGTATCCGGAAGCGACCGCAAGTACTCCCTGGGATAATGCAACTCCGCCAGAGGCGCATGCTGCACCTAAGCGAACGGAGGGCACATGTAGCGATGCCAGTCCTGCATAGTCCGCTATTAAGGAGCCTATGTGCTCCTGGTCGACGAATTTGCCTGCACTCATGTTTCCCACAAAAAGGGCATCAATTTCCTCTCCCTCGATGGATGCATCCTCCAGTGCGCTCAGTCCTGCTTCGACGAAGATATCCCGAAAGGATCGATCCCACATCTCACCGAAATTTGTGCATCCCACCCCAATGATCGCAACCTCTCTCACCTACATCACACCTTTGTGCTTTGCATATAGTGCATAGT
>JAQURP010000053.1 GCA_028715545.1 Methanocellales archaeon
GACTACAATCGGATATTCTACCGATGAGCCTTTAGAATTTGAGCCAATTCAAATAAAAATAGAAGATTTTCTAAATGAAAATAAGGTAAAGGACTTGAGTGCAATAATTCTATACGAACAAGAACTCTCAAAAGGTAAGGTTATCATTAATGAACATGCAAAAGACAATTCAGCTCTGACTTTAGATTTTATTAATAAATGGATTTTATCTCAAGTATAAGCACAAGTAAAACAAGCTGAAGAACACAACTCTGTTTCTTTACAGCCTTCTTTTTCTTTAAACGGCTCTGCTAACTCTTTGAAGTATGTGGAGTTTTTTTTTGCAGAATGTTAATCAAATTCATCTCATGACATTCGCCAGCATTCACCTAAATTCTTCACTCCACTCTTGACCATATGAGATTTTTGTGTGCTTGGGTTAAGGTTTTTGCCATATTTTAGATGCAAATCCTCATTTTATGAGTCTATCCGTTGAAACACTTGGTACGTATCGGCGGGTGAACTCCGCCCGCGGGTGTTCGCCAACACCTGTTTTGAGGGCGATATGCTTGGATGTATGGCTGGATGGCGATGGGGTTATGTCAGCGTTGGGGGTGCAGTAAAGCCCTGTCCATACACGCCCTTCGGCTTCTGAGCCGTGAGACCTGATGCCTCGCCCGCATATGGCGCCGCATCGGACGACATGATGAATTTCGAGGAAAAAATGGATGTATGCGTAAAAGTAGCTTACATCCCAGAGAATGGGACCCAACTTCGTATCCCTACCAAGAGCTTATTTGAGGCGGATGAGGTTCTCCCGCCCCTTCCTGATCTTCTGTATCCGCCCATCCTCTTTGAGCGATTTGATGATGGCGCTTACCTTGGACTTTGAGAACCCGGTTTGTCTTACGATCTCTGACTGATAGAGTTCCCGCCCCGCCTCCTCAAGTAGGTGCAGGACAGTATCTTCGTCGGACTCTGTTCTGTCAGACTCTCTACTTGGACCGCGATATGACCGATGCATATAGTAATATGCGCCAGCCACCACCAACCCACCGAGGATGAGGAGCGGTACCTGGAATGACAGGCCACCGCCAGCTTTTAACTCGATGTGCGGTTCTTCCGGCGGGAACGCCCTCATACCATACCAGATTAATGAATAACTGTTGCGCTGGTCAGGCTCCGGCGAGACCTTGACGACCTTATATTTCGAGGGATAACTTATGATAAGCGTGTAGTCTTGTGATAGGAATAGCCCGTCTGGAAGTGCGTCTCCCACCATGATACTGTTCCCAGAGGTGTTAGCGAATCCCTCCCACTCGAACTGATAGACCACGACACCATAGACCCCGGTGGGCGTGTGCTCCGTCTTGATATAGACGGCATAGGCCGAGCCGCTCATCGGCCTACCCGAGGCAGAGGATGCTACCTCCAGAGTGACCTCCATCTCCTCCTTGAATTCCGCGATATAGCCGGAGCGGTTATCTTGGAACTCGAGCACATAGTCCTCGAAAACACTGATTTCCTCTGGACTCTCAAGCTGATATCTTTGCTCGATGATCCAGCTAGCAGTACCCCCCTCCTGCACGTCCACGCGATACGTGGTCCCAACCTCTGGTAAGTCCTGCGCTGAGGCGGCCATCACAAGCAAAATACTGATAAACAGTATGATTGCACCACGATCCATCAATTAAAAGTACCCCTATAAAATATAAAAAGTAACGGGTGGAGCAGGAGGATTTTTGTCTCCACCCGATACTTTCTTTTTGGCGTGTCAGAAGCCCCTCCCACTACTGACATAAGTCTGATATTCCTAGACTTAATACAAACTGCTCTTGGTTTCGTATACTATTGTTTAGCGCGCTCGTTCGATGCCTTTTCGGACCTGTTGGACATTGTTCCGTTGTCGATGTTTTGAGTCCTGTTTTGGGCCATGTTTGGGGTCATGTTTTGAGTCCTGTTTTGGGCCATGTTTGGGGCCATATTCACAGCATGCCCCATATATTGTTTACCACCATTTCCTACTGTCTCATTAATCTGGCTAGTTCTATTCTGATCGCCCTGCTCTTGGTGTTGTATACTATTGTTTAGCGCTCTTTCGATGCCTTTTCTTGCTTGTTCAGGCATTGTCCCATTGTCGATGCGTTCAAGGAGATCACTCAGGACTCTTTGGTGTTTTTGGGTCATATTCATAGCACGCTCCGTATACTGTTTATTAACATTCCCTTTAAATACCGTCTCATTGATCTGACCCAGCTTGACCTCGTAGCGCTCGATGGCACGCTCCATGGCCCTAGTTCTGTTCTGATCGGCCATAGCCTGAGCCTCGGCGAGGCGAGACTCAGCGTGGGCGAGCTGCTTCTCGAGGCGAGCCTCCTTACCAAAGGAGAACGCCTCGTTGGCATTCTCAAGGGCAATCTTCAGTCCATACAGGGGACTTTCAGGGTCAGCCCACTTAGGGCCGTCTGCGGCCGCGGCTGGCTGTGCGGCCAGGATCAGAACGGCGATTAGGGCGATTGGTACGATTCTCATCACTATGCTTTTCATCTAAATACACCTCTAAATAACCATCTCGCTGATACTATTTAACATATTTCAGCGTTTTTAAGAGTTTTTATGAGTTTTTAAAGTTCATAATCGTCCAATTTCAGTATTAAGTTGATTTTAAAATCCCAATAGTTCATTTAATCCATATTATAACTTAATACACTAATTAGACAGATTTCCAGGTTTTTCCATAAATAATCGGTTGCAGTCGACGGTGGACCGTATAATAATTATTTATTCGTCCAGCCCGCCTCGCCTATAATGCACAGTGTTTTACCAACCAGAATACAGAATCATTATGGGGTGAGGGATGGCAAAGGCGAGACGATATTGGATGGAGATCCGACTCTACGCATGTTCATCACTATCTTTCTACTATCACTAGTTTATATGACATTTATCTCCTTGCGGCCTACTTCGGGCTTTCTTTCTGTTCCAAATGCATTCGCCACGGGTTGATCCCCATGAAATGGTCGTAGTTGCCGTCACCACAACCCTACTTGAGCGTTTGAGCCCTGAGCGGGTCGAAGCCGTGCTTGCCCATGAGCTATCACACATTAAAAACCGGGGCATGGCCATGCTCACCATCTCAAAGATCACTCTCGATCTGCACTTCACGACTCCCTTACTGGATAGGCTCTGCCTTTGGTGGTGGCTTCCTGTAGGATATCGATCAAATCTATCTCATGACCTGTTTGTGTTAAGCAAGTCATCACCAAAGACTTTCTTCCTGTAGGATATCGATCAAATCTATCTCATGAACTTCGCCAGCATCCCAAAAGACCTTAATAAACTTGGTTTCGTCAGAATCAATTTTTTGACCACCGCTGACGGATAATCCATATCTCCATGCTTAGATATGATGTTCAATATCTTTGGATCATTGATCATCCCAATCAGCTCATTTATGTCCGAATCGCTTAATCTACCCAAGACTTCGTTAATCTTCATACCAATTTTGAGTTCTTGTCCTATTGCAGATCGCCATCGATTCTCATACTCCATTAGTCTTTCAGCGGACGTATCCCCTTCTTTTATCGCTTTTGCAGCTACTTCTCCTGCGATCTTTGCGCAGATCGCACCAGTATAGATGCCTCCACCCGAGGAGGGTTTAACTTGTCCTGCTGCATCGCCAACTATCATTATGCCCTTGCTTATGGTTCGTTCTAGTGGTCCAAGTGGAATGGCACCCATCGTAAGATCAAGATAAGACCCCCCATATCTTTTTGAAACTACTTTGTGATATTTTAGCATAGATGTGAGGTGTTGGAACGGTCTCGAAGTGCACAATCCTATGCGGGCGGTATCTTCTTCTATGGGGATCGCCCAGGCAAAGAATCCTGGTGCGACTGATCCGGTAAATATCTCTACAAAAGAAGGATCGTTTGCGTCGTATAATCCCAGAATTTGCATACCTGGTAATATTTTTTTCACTTTTCCAAGGTCTGACCACTTTGCAATATTGCTTTTAACGCCATCAGCACCTATTATGATTTTTGTACTTATCTCCAAACGCTCGCCTTGGCTTGTGACCTCCAGGATGTTTTCCTCTTTTCTTAGACCTGTTGCCTTTGCAGGGAGCAAAAGGTCTGCACCAGCTTTTGCCGCCTGCTTTGCAAGCTCTTGATCGAACATCTTTCGATCTATTGCATATGCTTTTACTTCCCCTCCTTCAATCGGGATTTCCTGGCCCTCTGGTGAACATACGAAAGCCCCTGTTATTTCATTGTTTATCCACTTACCTGAACCAATTTCACATTCATCCAAGGCTTTCACACTGATCAGCCCAGCACAACTCACCGGATATCCTGTTGTAGAATGCTCCTCAATGAGAAGGGTTTCAGCTCCATTCATAGCAGAATACTTGGCTGCCAATGATCCTACCGGGCCAGCACCTACTACTACGACGTCATATTTCATTTTTTTCAACACCATGTTTATTATTTGTGAGCTAACATATTAGCTGTATCCTGGTGTGATAAAATGCCGGTCAAAAGCAAAATACTTAAGTTTTTTAGGAAATCCGAGGAACATGAAAACGACTCATCTGACTATCTGTGCAAGTTCGTTCAGCTCGATGGCGAAAAGATAGGTGAAAGCATAGCTGTTTATGGTGAGTGCTTGTTAGTCAAGCATGGGTCAGACCTACTCGGGATTCCGCTGGACTGCGTAATTGCCGTATCAGAAGAGATAGTTGTCGGTAAGTTCAACAAAAAAGAAGCCAGAAAAATTGGTAAAGAGTGGAAAGACAAATGTACAGTTGAGATTAAGGATGATGAGATGTGATGTGATGGTGACCCAGTGAAATTTGAATATAAGCAGTGTATAGTCATAAGAATGGATCTGCATCTATCGAAGGGTAAACTGGCTGCACAAGCAGCGCATGCTGCGGTATCCGCATGTGAAAAGGCGAAACCGTCAATAAGAAGTGCATGGAAGGCAGAGGGACAGAAAAAAGTCATCTTAGCCGTCGATGGTCTAAATGAATTATTTGAATTAGAGGCAGAAGCCAAGAGATTCGGTCTTTCCAATGCTATGATCGAGGATGCGGGCTTGACCGAAGTGCCACCAGGAACGATCACTGCATTGGGTATCGGTCCAGCCAAAAATGAAGAATTGGATAAGCTTACGGGAAATCTGAAACTATTGTGATTGCGATGGTCAAGATAGGATTTGTAGGGGCGGGAAGGATTGGCTCGACATCAGCCTATGCAGTATTGCATAGGGTCGACTGTGACGAAATAGTCTTAGTCGACATAATCGAAGATACAGCTATCGGTGAGTCATTGGACCTAAGCACAGCAGCAATTGCTATGGGTAAGGATGCGATCGTCACGGGTGGAAGGGACTATTCATCCTTGCGAAATTCGGATGTCATCGTGATCTCGGCAGGTCTTGCAAGAAAGCCTGGGATGACCCGATTGGATCTCACGAAGGCAAACGCAGCTATTCTCTCAAATGTCATGGAACAGTTGAATTTTTTCGCAGGTGCAATTCTCGTTTTAGCCACAAACCCCGTCGATTTGATGACATACATGGCATTTAAACTCTCCCAAAAACCACGCAGTGAGGTCATTGGTATGGGATCTTCCCATGACACAGCCCGCTTAAGGGAACAAATACTGGGCTATGGCGTGAGATCGAATGCGATGATGATTGGTGAACATGGTGATAGCATGACCCTTCTGAAGAAAGGAGATGCGGATGGAATCAATTGGGATGGACTCACTAAAGCAACGAAAGAAAGGGCCATGGAAGTCATAAAACGAAAGGGTGCCACTTATTATGCACCCGCCTCTTGTGTTGCAGAGATCGTAAAGGCCATCATCAATGATGAAGGCGCTCTCATACCTGTAAGCGTCTTTTTGGAAGGCGAGTATGGGCTGCACGACGTCGCAATAGGCGTTCCAGCGATTATCGGTAAGCATGGGGCAGAAGTCGTGGAATATGATTTGGACGAGGAAGGGCTGACAAAACTGAGAGACTCTGCTAATATCATCAAGAAAATGTTGAAGGATGTCAGCAATTGAAATATTTTGGCTAAGTTTTATGGATAACGCTAATCCAGTATCTCAGCTCGAGCGAAATATCGGAATGGAGCTCTATGTGACGAAGACCCCCGGTGTTGGTGGTAAAATACGCCAGTTTATCGACGACTTCTATGTAGAGGAAATCCCAAGCGGAACTGAGATTAAAGAAGGACCATATTTGATAGTTGAGCTGACCAAACTGGATTGGGATATGCATCATGTCATTAGGGATCTGTCTCGTTCGTTAGGCATCAGTCAAAAGAGGTTTGGTTGGGCAGGAACCAAGGACAAAAGAGGGATCACAAAGCAGAAAATAAGCATTTGGGACATATCGGAGGAGGAACTCGGGAATGTCAATCTGCCAAGAGTTGAGCTTCGGGCTATAGGGTGCTCCAATAAGAAAGTTGAGCTAGGAGACCTTTTGGGTAATAGCTTTCGGATAACTATCAGAGGAGTTGATATGTCTCCTGAGGAAGCAGGGAAAAGTATCCAATTGATATCGGATGAAATTGCTCAGTTTGGTGGCTTACCAAATTTCTTTGGGGTTCAACGTTTTGGCACACTACGTTCTGTAACACATTTGGTGGGAGATGCAATCATGAAGGGTGATTTTGAGAGAGCAGCAATGATCTATATAGCAAAATCATTTCCTAGTGAGCCAGAAGAGATTCGAAGTGCAAGAGAATATGTCTGGGAAACTCATGACTTCAAAGGCGGATTGAGACTCTTTCCGAGGCATCTCCGCTATGAGCGTGCGATGATGAATCACTTGGCATCCAATGAAAGCGATTATATTGGGGCATTCAAGATTTTATCGCCTGGTCTCAAAAAGATGTTCTTACATGCACATCAGTCCTATATATTCAACAAGATCCTCAGCAGAAGGTTGCAAAAGGGATTGCCGATAAAT
>JAQURP010000054.1 GCA_028715545.1 Methanocellales archaeon
CCTTTAACCTCTTTCTTTGACCTTAACTCATGATACTCGCACTCAGGGCAAACAAACTCGTCGAGGATGAATTCCAGGTCGGCACCACAATTTGGGCATTCTTTTTTCATAAATTCTCATACGTCAAGGATTACTTGGGCGATCCACATACCATCGATATGCTTGATTTCCATGCCGTGATATGTGCAGGCTTTTACTTCTGTTTTCGTTATATGCTTGGCTTGATCGATGGGTTCACCTGAAACTTTTGCGCTAAGTCTCATCTGATTTTCATCTATCAGAACGTTAAATCTGGAGAAAGCGATACCCTCGGCATCGATGTAGAACAGCAGTTCGTTGAGCCACTCGAACATCAATGATTTTAAATCCTCGCCCTGAACCTTTATCTCTTTTACCACTATTGGCTTGACGTTCTCAGTTTCGATTATAACTTCAAACATCGCAAGGGCAGCATTGGCAAAAACCTCCTCTAAAGTTTTTCCATAGGCTTTGAAACATATGTCTGCTGTAGCAAATCCCAGAAACTCAAATTTTTTCATGCTGGTATCTTAACATCTATATTTATTAATGGCCATGCCCCCTCCTAAAAATCTTTGGATATAAAATAGCTTAAATTTTTCAGAAATTTTTTGTGAGGGATACTTTTGAAGCCACCCTTTCCCGTAGCTTCTCAATTCTTTCATGAATGTTGTCCCAGTGGCTGCCTTCCCAATAAACTTTTCCGCAGCTGTCGCAGATCCAAAAATCAATTCCATCTTCAACTAAATCCTCTGGAATGTAATCCTCCTTCTTCAGCATGCCTAATTCGTTGGACCGAATTTTTCTGGTAAGTGCATTGCATATCGTGCACCTGGTCATCTTTGGTTCCAGGTCGATATCATAGTTAGATGACATCTCTTCCAATTGTTCCATGATTGAATCAGAGTTGATCAAACAAACTCGGACACCAGCCCTTTCTGCCATCGATCCCAGTATTTTGTCTCTTGTGACCAAGATTCTTTTATGCCCTGCAAACTGAATTAAAAACTCATCCTCTTTGCTCTCTAAGGCAAAATCGCTCGCGCTGACGGTATCATGCCCCAGTAGTCGGAGCCATGTAGTTAATCTACCCAACATTTGATCTACTATGAATTCCATCTTTCGTTCTTGGGTTGTTTCATCCCCACCTTTTTAAATCCTTTTGGTTTTCCCTTCTGATTTCCAAAGCTACTAGTTTATAACATAGTTTCATTAAAGGCACATAAGATTGTCGTCATCTTAATTCCAAAGGTTTCTATAGTAAAATTTTCATCAGAGTCTCAAAAATACTGTCAAGTAAAAAAGAAATTTTTTAAAAGTGGAAAAAGGATATTATATTATATGTACGAGATCAAACTGACGATTGTAAGGGATGAGTGAGGCGATACTATTAAATACGAAGGTAAATAATGTAATTTCAAACGACTGATTTTGTTAATTTTAGTCAATTTAGGTGAATAAATATGAGCGTTGAACAATATAAAGGTACTACAACGGTTGGACTAGTTTGTGATGATGGCGTTGTTTTAGCTACTGAAAAACGAGCGACTATGGGTAATTTCATCGCAAGCAAGGATGCCAAAAAAATATATCAAATCGATGACCAAGTGGGCATGACCACAGCAGGCATGGTTGGAGACGCACAAACCCTAGCAAGAGCTATTGCGGTGGAATCCAAACTCTATAAAATACGAAGACAGGAGCCAATGACGGTGGGTGCTACAGTAACGCTACTATCCAATATCCTAAGTGGTAATAGGTATTTTCCATATTACGTACAACTAATCATAGGTGGAGTGGATAAAAAAGGCCCTAGTCTATATTCATTAGATGCATTTGGTGGTCAGCTCATGGAAAAAAAGGCTGTTGCAACAGGATCTGGCTCACCAATTGCATATGGTGTCTTAGAGGACAGGTATGTGGATGATATGCCAATGGATGAGGGCGTTACCCTTGCTATACGCGCCTTACATACGGCTATGAAGCGAGACTCAGCTTCTGGTGACGGTATAGACGTGGTGAAGATCACATCGAAGGGATATGAAACCGTGGATGAGGCAGACATCTCTAACATAATAGAAGAATTAAAATAGCCTGTTCTTTTGAAGGAAAATTAAATGTCAGTAGAAGAAGTTCTCAATGAACTTAAAGTGAGGGTCCAAGAGGCGCTTCCTGAGGGTATAACCATATCTAACATGGAATTCGAGGGACCAGAACTTGTCTTATACACAAAAGAGCCTCGAAAATTTGCAGACAATGGTGATATTCTTCGGGTGCTCGCAAAAGACCTGCGTAAGCGAGTTGTCGTAAGACCAGATCCCAGCGTTTTAGTCTCAGAAGAAGATGCCATTAAAAAGATCAGGGAGATCGTTCCCTTGGAAGCTGGAATTACCAATCAATATTTTGATACAAGTGTAGGTGAAGTAATCATCGAGGCAGAAAAACTAGGCTTGGTGATCGGTAGACATGGGGCTATGCTTCGAGAAATCACCAAACACATTGGTTGGACTCCTAAGGTAGTAAGGGCACCACCAATTGAGTCTTCCATCATCAAAAACATTCGTCAGTATCTACGTTCTGAAAGGGATGCTAGAAAGGTCTTCCTAAGGCAAATTGGTAAGAAAATCCATCGAGACACAACATCTAAAGATTCGTGGATACGTGTTACCACCCTAGGTGGGTGTAGGGAAGTCGGTAGAAGTTCGTTCATATTATCCACACCAGAGACGAGAGTGTTGATAGATTGTGGCATCAATGTTGGGTCTGAGAATGGTGGCACCCCCTATCTATACGTTCCAGAGGCATGCCCAATCGATCAGATAGATGCCGTTGTGATAACGCATGCCCATCTGGATCATGCTGGCTTGGTTCCACTGCTTTTCAAATATGGCTACGACGGCCCTGTTTATTTGACAGCCCCTACCAGAGACCTAATGTCATTGCTACACTTGGATTATATCGAAGTTTCTACTAGGGAAGGAAAGAAAACGCCTTACGAGTCATCGATGATCAGGGAGGGATTGAAACATACCATAGCGCTGAACTATGGGGATGTCACTGATATAGCACCTGATGTAAGGTTGACACTTCACAACGCTGGTCACATACTTGGGTCATCGATAGTACACTTCCACATCGGTGAAGGCCTATACAATATTGCTTTTACAGGCGACTTCAAGTACGAGCCAACCAGACTATTCGATCCTGCTGTGAACGACTTCCCCAGATTGGAAACGTTGATAATGGAGGCTACTTATGGGGGGGCTCAGGATAATCAACCCTCTCGTAGAGATGCAGAACGAGAGTTACATTCCATAATAAAAAGAACCATTGCCAGAAAAGGCAAAGTGATAATACCAGCATTCGCTGTGGGTAGAAGCCAGGAAGTCATGATAGTGTTGGAGGAGGCCATCCGAACTGGCCTTATCGATGAAGTTCCAGTTTATTTAGATGGCATGATCTGGGAGGCTACAGCTATTCACACGACATATCCAGAGTATCTAAATAATGATCTACAGGAATTAATATTTCATAGGGGATTGAACCCATTCTTATCGGATTGTTTTATCCAAGTGGAGCCTGCAAAGCGCCAAGAGATCATTGATGGTGGACCCTCCGTAATACTTGCTACATCAGGTATGCTAAATGGGGGGCCTGTTATGGAATACCTTAGGGCATTAGGTCCTGATAAGCTAAACACGCTCGTATTTGTGGGCTATCAGGCAGAGGGTACGTTAGGAAGAAGAGTTCAGAAGGGGTGGGATGAAGTCCCATTTTCGATAGAAGGAAGGACGGAAACCATTCAGATCAAGTTGGAAGTGGCTACCGTGGACGGATTTTCCGGCCATTCAGATAGAAGACAGCTCATAGAATATATCAGAAGAATGGTCCCACGTCCAGAAAGAATATTGACTAATCATGGTGATGCGAACAATTGCATAGAGCTAGCAAGCGCCATACATAAAAGATATGGGATAGAGACAAGGGCACCAATGAACTTGGAAACGATGCGGTTCAACTAAGCGGTTCATCTAAGCAATAATAACAGATCACAATATTTTGGAGTTCTTTCAAGCGCTTGTGAAATCTAAAATATTTTTTGGTGTGAAATTAAATATTTATTGCTTATTGGCATTGGGTAAATAGTATCATGCAGAAGCTATCTAACGAGAAAAATATGAGAAAAACAGGGTATGTCCTTTGGAGTTTAAGTGGAGGAGCCTAATCATTACATTATTTTTCATTACATTATTTTGATGGCAAGCTCTTGAACTCACACAAGTTGCCCAACGGACATTCGCCACATCTAGGGTGTCTCGATCGACAATATTCCCTGCCAAATGCTATTAGTGCACTGTGCGCTGAGCCTAATTTCCTCGGGGAAATCTGGCTTTCTAAGGCAACCTTAACTGCTTCATGATCTGCATTTTTTGGGGCTAGACCGAGCCTATGGGCTACTCGAAACACATGAGTATCCACTGGCAGGACATTATGTGCACCTGAGAAGAGAAGCACGCAATCAGCGGTTTTTGGACCTATGCCCTTGATGCTCAACAGGTCCGCACGAGCGACATCGACATTTTTTTGCACTACCTTATTTAGGTCACCATAGTTTTCGGCGATCAACTTTGATATGTCTATGATTCGTCTAGCCTTGATATTATGCAAACCACCTGGTCTTAATAAAGTTGCGAGTTTGCCTACATCAGCTTTAGAAATTTCTTCTGGAGTCTTAAATCTTGAGAAGAGATTCCTTGAGGCAATTTTCATATTGCGATCATTTGTGTTCTGTGATAGAATAGTCCTGACCAAAACATGGAAGGCATTATCCTCCTTCCAGGTGAGTTGTCCGTAGATCTCGATCAGTCGATCTACCACTTTTTCCGCTTTGGTCATGTAGCGTACGTAATGTAATCACATCATTGGCGGCATTCCACCTGGCGGCATCCCTTGTGCCCCCTCTGCCCCTAGTGGAGTCTCCAGATCCATCTTGTCAGCTGCAAGCACACCATCTATCCTTAGAATCATGACCGCTGCCTCTGTTGCAGAGGAAATGGCTTGGGTTTTCACCCTCAGGGGTTCAACCACACCGGCTTCCATCATGTCGATGACTTTTCCTTGGTAAACATCCAGTCCGGCGTTCTTTTTGTCCTTCTCATGCTGAGATCGCAATGCAACGAGCATGTCTATTGGGTTCAGCCCGGCATTCTCTGCGAGAGCTCTTGGAATAGATTCAAGGGCATTTGCAAACTTGGCAACAGCCAGCTGTTCTTTTCCACCTAGGGATGCACTATACTTTCTTAGCCTAATTGCCAACTCTACTTCAGAAGATCCTCCACCAGAAACGATCTTTCCCTCTTCTATTGCTACTCTTACAACCCTTAGTGCATCTTGCAAAGCCCTCTCAAGTTCATCAACAACTTGATCGGTTCCGCCCCTTAGTAGCAAGGAAACTGCTTTTGGATTGTCACAATCCTCTACAAAAACCATCTTCTCGCCAGCGATCTCCCTCTCCTCGACCAATCCTGCTTTGCCCAGATCGCTCGCCGTGATGTCATAGACTTTGTTAACTATTTTAGCACCAGTTGCTCTTGCCAATTTCTTCAGATATGTCTTCCTAACTCGTTTGACCGCCATTATTCCACTCTTGGATAAATAATGTTGCGCCATTTCATCGATGCCCTTCTGACAGAATAACACGTTTGCGCCACTGTTGGAGACCTTGTCAGCCATCTCTTTCAGCATTTTCTCTTCTCCTGTAAGGAAACCGTGGAGCTGATCCGGCGATTTGATTGATATCCCCACATCGGCCTTAGTAGGCTTTACCTCAAGTGGAGCGTTGACCAGGGCAATCTTTGCATTTTCCACCTTCTTTGGCATATTTGAGTGCATCCTTCCTTTATCAATTATAATTCCCTTTATCAGCTTTGAATCGGCAGTATTGCTCCCTGTTTTCTTCTCGACAGAGATATCATTCGCATTCACAACATATTTGCCCTCAACTTTTTGAGCAACCGATAATACAGCCTTCACCGCCAGCTCAGCTAAACTATCCCTTGCTCCACCCTTCCCGGTCATCGATGTTATCGCTATCTTTTTAAGAGTGCTCTCATCATCAGGAGACAAAGTTGTCGCAATGGAGCCCAGGATTTCTTTTGCCTTTTCTGAAGCAAGTCTGTAGCCGGATGTTATGATCGTCGGGTGCACCTTCTGTTCTATCAAATCCTCAGCCTGCTTCAGCAATTCTCCTGCGATAACTACAGCGGTGGTGGTGCCATCCCCGACTTCATTATCTTGGGTCTTAGCCACCTCTACGATAATCTTCGCAGCAGGATGCTGAAGTTCTATCCTTCTCAAGATCGCTGCACCATCATTGGTGATTAGGGCGTCATCATTCGGAAACATGAGCATCTTGTCCATTCCCTTGGGGCCCAGGGTCGTGCGGACTAAAGAAGCAATCGCTTTAGCAGCAGTGATGTTCTTGTTCTGCGCATCTCTTCCTTTCGTTACTTCGGTTGAATCTGCTAATACTATTACGGGCGTTCCACCCA
>JAQURP010000055.1 GCA_028715545.1 Methanocellales archaeon
GATATAAAGATTTCAATCTTAATTCGTGTAGGGTGCTATAAACCGAAAACCTAATATTCTAGGGTCTTAATCTACTAACAAACTTGGCTTATCTATCCCTCCAAATCCACCATCCACTTACCATCTTTTTCACCAGATTCCTAGATCATCCTATACTTCTTGTACTTAGAATCCAAATTCAAAAAGACTAATTTGTCTATATATACAATATTCAGACTAATATTCCGACTATCTGTAAAAGGCAAAAACAATTTAAATACAGCAAATCCTCCTGCTATCAAGGATTCATCTTCCTAGTCTTCTTCCTAGTCTTATATCTTTTCACAAGCTCCACGTATTCGGTACAGATAAAAAATGGTATCTTCTTTTTGTTCTTTTTGAGCACATCTAAAAGCTTATCAAAAAAGTAATTGACAAGTTATGCCTTCTTTTTTAAAGGCCTCAGAAAGCTCAACTTTCTTCTGAGTAAAGAAGGTGTGATGCATCGCATATTCTAACTCATTGCTCTTGTATATCTGATCTGCATAATGGTAGTTCATTTTGTCGATCAGCACGTAATCCACTTTTTCACTTAGTTGCTCCACGAGCACCTCAGCCTTTGGAAGTATGGGCGCTATCATCGCGAAAACTTTGATACCCGTGGAATATAGTTTCTCCAATGTTTCAATCCTTTGTTTAATCGGGGGTGCCTTCGGTTCAAAAATTTTTCTAATATTTTCATCAGCAGTGGTAATTGTTAGCCCTACTTCGATCTCATCAAATTCCCTCAGCAATTCCAAATCACGCAATACAAGAGGAGATTTCGTCTGGATGGTAACAGGCCAACCTCTCTTTAATAAAATTTCGAGACATCTTTTCGTAAGTTCATATTTTTTCTCAAGTGGTTGGTAAGGATCGCAAACCCCACTTATCCAAACCGTTCCAACTTGTTTCTTTTTTACCTCACGCTGCAGTAAACATGTTGCATTAATTTTTACATCAACAAAATCCCCCCAATCTTCATTATGACCTGTGAACCTCCTCATAAATCGCGCATAACAATAAGTGCAGTCATGCTCACAGCCAATGTAAGGATTAATAGTATAATCCAGAACTTTTGATTTCGATAAGATAGTTTTTGCATAAACCTCTTTTACGATCATAATGCCCTCAGCTACTTTGTCCTTGGAATCTTCCCCATTTGCTCGCCCTACATAAGTGATTGCTTATAAGTTTTTGGCAGTCAGTATATGAAGTTGGCTAACGAAGTGGGGATGATGTAACGAAGTTGATTAAGCCATATGTCCGTCTTTAGGCGATATATTATTCATCTATCCTTTCTTTTTACATTGAACCAGCAGCCGGGATCCGTTGCCAGCATATCCCAGGTTTCTTCATAAACTCTTCCACGGCAACCGCTACATTCATCCCTGTATACGCATTGGCTGCATCCCCCCTCTAACAAGTTTCGATTTCTGAGCTTTAATAAAATTGGGGAATTATTCCCTATCTGTGTGATACTCTTCTCTCTGATATTCCCTAGCTTTGTCTGAAGAAGCATGCAGGGTATCACGTCCCCGTTGGGAAGGATTGTAAGATCACCGTGGGGCATCCCTGCTGCACATACTCTCCCGTAATACGGGATTCTTTTCAGTAAATCTGGTGGGAAATGTTTGGGTCGCACATCTTTCTCCCGCAGCAGTATGGTATGTATGGGACAGCCAAGCACTCTTATTATTATGGGGCAATCTTTTTGCGCTTTTGCCAGCCATTCCATGACTTCTTTTCTTTCTTCTGGTGCTAATACTCCTTCAGGGATATCCTTTTTGACCCTTGGAACCTGAACCAAGTCAAAGAATTCCGCAGCTGTCGCCCCGGAATCCACAGCCAATTTCAACATATCTAAGATCTCATCCAACGTGCCACTTCTGATGGTCATTCCAAATTGGAAAGGCAAACCCACTGCTTTACATGCCTTAGCGCCTTCCAGCGCTTTATTGAAAGAGCCTCTATCTCCACGAAACCCACCCTGTGTATGGGCTTTAGCAACGTCAATAGATATCTGCACAGCCATGATGCCTGAAGATTTCAATCGTTCAGCCACCTCTAAGTTGATCAGTGTGCCATTACTACCGATGACAACTCTTAAACCTTTCATGGATGCAAACCTTTCATGGATGCCTATCTAGCGATATCCCAAAAATCATTCCTATAGGGTGGTTCCCCGCCATCGAAGATCAAGAGCTTTATCCCCAAATTTACAATATCCTCTAAAAGTCTTTTTGCATCTGCTGTTGAAAGCTCATCAGGTGCTGAATCTTCGGTAGCATCACTGTAACACTGCTTGCACTTGAGATTACATTTTCTTGTGATAAAATATAAAATTAGATATGGGGGTGGAGTAAGGGTTTCTTAAATTTCGCTATCCATCCTACCCTCTTCCATAATAATTCCTTCTTTATGATTTATGGCATGTTAAATAAGATGGCATGTTAAATAAGTTATATTGTCTAATGCACTCACATAATGCACTTCTGTTTTTACCATTTCGCCTAACGTCCTGGGTACATCTGAAGCTTCCAAATGGATATTTGGCGAAGTGTAGAAGGCACGAATCTGATTTCCTCACTCTCCTGTTGATATTATCTGATAAAAAATTTGGTATAGATATCCATGAAATATGGTCCTTTGCAGAAAAAAAGCACATCTCTAGCAGGTTGTATGATCTCTTATATGGTGCCTCTGGTTAGCTTTATAAGCCAAGCCATGAAAAGCCTTTTGACATGTTTCAAAGATTGAATAAGAACCAAATCAAGCTCTTAAAGTTCCTACGTGAAAATGAAAAGCGCTCTATAAGAGATATATCCAAGGAGTTGGGTCAGGTATATTCAACTACTTGGAGGAACATGGTCCGGCTTAATGTCCTTGGCATTACAGAGTTTGAGACTGTAGGAAAAATTAAAATCTGTACATTGAACAAAAAAGCAATTTCTTATCCGATCGATGTCGCTGAAGCTTTTGCTTCTAAGTTAGATTATAAAGTAAAGCCTGGACTGGTTGTCGCAGTTGCCAGAGATTGGTTGTTCGGGGATATTTTGATGGTCGCTTTCATGAATGAAGAGGCAGTAGTAAAGACATTGGTTGAGGGTAAGGTGCACTACTGGTCCCGGTCTAGGGAAAAATTGTGGAAGAAGGGCGAAACGAGTGGAAACATCCAAATCCTAAAAGATGTTTATGTGGACTGCGATGGCGATGCCCTACTCCTGGGTGTAGAGCAAGAAGGAGTAGCATGTCATACTGGTAAGAGGAGTTGTTTTTACAGGATTCTTGATGAGTTATAAACTACTTAAATTGGCATCGAACAGATTAGATTGGAAACAGTGAACCCGAGCATAATGGCAAAAGTTTTATGTGTGTAAGGTTTTGCATTTCTCTTGTGAGAATGTCCTGTCTTTAAAGCTTCTTTAGACTTATAATTCTTGTGATATGCTGGGATAGATACCATTATAAAAAAAATCAGAATCTAACATAAACTACAAAGCTTTTAATTAGGTAGTCGCCATATTTATATGGAGGAATAAAATTGAAAGATGTAACCAAGATATTTGAAAAATCTGGTTCCAGACTTATCAGGGCAGTCTTGGGGGGCGGAGGGGTTGTCTTGGGAACGAAAGTGGAAAACTTTTCCGGCGTTCTGGCGGAGGACAAAGTATATGCAGAGAGTCTGGCAAAAAAAGTTGAGAGTCAAACAGGTGTAAAAGGTTACATATCTACAGACGAGCTCCCATCTTATGGTATATCAAAAGCTGAGAAGGAATTAGTGGAAGCAGAATTTGGTGCCAAGGAAAGCGATGTCGTCATACTGGTAGTGGATGATAAGGAAAAAGCAAAGAAGGCATTGAATCTCATAGAAAAAGAGACAGCTGCAAAAGTCGGTTAAATATCTTCTCCCCCCAAACGTTATCTCAAAAACTTCTCCATGAGCCTGCGCTCGGCATCTTGGATTCAATAATACTTGTCCTAATTTGCTTTAATATAGGGCTGATAATTCCTTTTTACAATCTTATCTGCTTATGATGAAGCATTCCTGATAAAGCATTCCAATAAGGGCAAAAAAAATCCTCAGTAGACTTTTTCTATTTAGAATCTTTTATGGTTCTAGTCCCATTGGGGCCCCCTCCAAGTAACCAGTAATCTTTATCATGACTTCTCTCTCCATTTCGTCTAACTCTTTTTCTGCGTCGATTTTTATGAAGCGTTTCGGGTCTTCCTCAGCCAATTTGAGATAATTATGTTGTACTTTCTTCAAAAATTCGATTTCTTCAAATTTTGCCTTTTTGCGATCGCAGCGAGCTAGTGCTACGGCAGGATCAGCTAAGAGCAAGAACGTTAGATCTGGTTTTAGGGTCCATCCGTCATGAATCTGTTTGATCCATCTGATCGGGTCATCAAAGCGATCTGCGAGCAGTGCACCTTGATAGGCATATTGGCTATCCGAGTAACGATCAGAAATAATGACCTTTCCGAGGCTCAATTCTTTTTTAATCATGGCAACATGCTCTGCGTGATCCGCGACAAAAAGAAATAGCTCTACCAAGGAGTCAGTATCGGAATCTATCGATTTGCGGACTATTTTCCCAACCCATGTTGTGGTCGGCTCTTTCGTGAAAATGATGTCATAATCTTTTCTCAGAAGTCCTACAACACGCTTGGATAGGGTGCTTTTACCGGAACCATCGATACCCTCAAAAGTTATCAATCGACCTTTCATCATCTCACAACTCTGCTTGAGAGTAAAAAAAGCATTTCGGTCTTTAAAATGCTTTATATGTTTGTTTTCATGCATTATAGTACAATGTTAAAAACCTTTAAATAGAAATCAAACTGAGAACGGAGAGGTGAATTTGATGGAAGCTACTACAAAGATCCTATTGGATGAAAACGAGATACCAAGGAAATGGTACAATATCCAAGCAGACCTTCCAACGCCGTTGGATCCTGTGTTGAATCCCGGAACAGGCAAACCGATCGGCCCAGAGGATTTGGCACCAATTTTCCCCATGGAGCTTATCAAGCAAGAGGTCAGCACGGCAAGATGGATTCCCATTCCTGATGAGGTCCGAGATATATATCGGTTATGGAGACCTACGCCGTTATACAGAGCCCTACGCTTAGAGAAAGCTCTAAAAACGCCAGCCAAGATATACTACAAATGGGAGGGCGTCAGCCCCCCTGGAAGCCATAAGCCGAATACGGCTGTTGCTCAAGCCTATTATAATATGAAGGAAGGCGTCGAGAGAATTTCAACCGAGACCGGGGCTGGTCAATGGGGCTCTGCATTGGCTTTTGGAACCTGTCTTTTTGGCTTGGATTGCACAGTATATATGGTAAAGGCAAGCTATGAGCAAAAACCATATCGCAGAATACTGATGGAAACATGGGGTGCCGAGGTTTTTTCGAGTCCGACCCAGAGGACAAATTCGGGAAGGGAAATACTGAAAAAAGATCCGAATACGACTGGCAGCCTAGGCATAGCCATAAGCGAGGCCGTAGAGGATGCCGCAACCCATGATAACACCAAATATGCGCTGGGAAGCGTGCTTAACCATGTTATGTTGCACCAGACAGTTGTGGGTCTGGAGACTAAAAAGCAGTTTGAAATAGCAGAGGATTATCCAGATGTCATGTTCGGATGCGTCGGTGGCGGAAGCAATTTTTCGGGAGCCTGCTTCCCCTTTGTCGGTGACAAGCTAACAGGCAAGAAACCAGAACTGGAGGTGATAGCCTGTGAGCCTACTGCATGTCCCACATTAACGAGAGGACCTTATGCCTATGATTTTGGGGATACGGCGAAGCTCACACCTCTTTTAAAGATGTATACCCTGGGGCACGATTTTGTTCCAGCGCCAATACATGCCGGGGGCCTAAGATATCATGGCGATGCCCCCCTGTTATGTAAACTCGTCAATGAGAATGTCGTGGGTGCTGTTGCCTATAATCAAAATGAGGTGTTCGAGGCTGCATTAACGTTTGCAAGAACCGAGGGCATTATAATAGCACCCGAGACTGCCCATTGCGTAAAAGCTACCATAGATGAAGCGTTGAGATGTAAGGAAACCGGGGAGAAGAAGACGATTTTCTTCGCCAATTCCGGGCACGGGCACTTCGATTTGGCAGCCTATGATGCCTACCTTTCTGGCAAGTTAGTGGACTATACGTACCCTGAAGAAATGATCAAGAAGTCGTTAGCCAATCTGCCGAAAGTGTGAAGGATTATTGTTCTTAGGGACGATATGATATTCTGTTAGAGGTAGCCTTGGCTATGGATTTGTTTGGATTTTTTTATGAAATTTCAAGGTCTTTCCACGGATAGGGGCGAAAAACACTGGCTATAGCGGAGGCTTGAAATCTTTATATCATATGTTGAACAATATATAATAAGAACTATGAA
>JAQURP010000056.1 GCA_028715545.1 Methanocellales archaeon
TTTCCATCACAGACATCAGCATGGAGTTCATGATGCCTATGGAGCCTACGATCAGTGCAATGGAAGCAATTCCAACGAGAACTGCTTGGAGCATCAAGAAGACCGTTCCTATCTGCTCTATCATCGACTCCATCGTCATAACTTGGGCGAAGTCTTCCATATTATGGTTTTCATCTATTCTTTCCCTGATCTCCTCGGCGATATCATCTATCCTATCGATATCTCTAACTCGTAGCATTATAATTGATATATCATTCTTTCCCAATACATCCTGAGCAGAACTCTTCGTAAGAAATATGTTGGGGTCTATGTCTGCAGCAGCCATCATGCCGGCTTTTTCAAAGACTCCGATCACCACGAACTTCTTTCCATTAATCGTTATGCGATCGTTAGTACTTAGGTTTTCGCCGAAATATTCATGTGCAACGCTGTATCCGATAACACATCCCCCGTAGTCATTCTCACGTAGCCATCGTCCTTCTTGGAATTCAACATTACCTCCAAATATTTTTTCCATCACCTGTGGATGGCTACCCATTATTACTATGGGTATGCGCTCCTTTCTGTATTCGACTTGAGCGGTGTCCGATATCCAGCCCCCTACATCCTCGACACCGCCAATCCGTTCTATATTTTCAACATCCCTTTCTGTCAAAGCTCCCATTTCGACGTAGCCCCTTCCAGGAATCATCTGTCCCGGCATTATCATTACGATGTCAGCCATCCCCACAAGCTCCTCTGTTATAGAGTACTGCATGCCATAGCCCACCGCTATCAAAGCTATAATCGCTGCTATCCCTACTGCGATGCCCAGAAGGGTCAAAAATGAACGGAACTTACGCTCCCTTATGTTCCTATATGCTAAGAGAAGGCTATCGTAGAACATTTTTATCCTATCTATTCTTCAATTGATTTTTATTGAATAGGTGAATTCAAAGTCTGTGATCATTCTTAATATTTTACCATTCTATAATAGGTGTTCTTCGGTATTTTGGACAAATACTTGTATTCAAACACCTTCCGAAAGTGTCCTTAATGAATTTAAAGCTGAACTTATCGTACTCCCAAGGTTTTTTTTGTATTTGCACTTCTAAGCGCTTATATAACCTTCTTCATTCTGTCCAAGCCCTCTGAAATGCGAGCTTGAGAAATGGCATATGAAATCCTGATATAATCCTCTCCGGATGGTCCAAATGCGATGCCTGGCGTTACTGCAACATATGCATCCCTCAGCAAACGCTCTGCCACATCCTCACCACTTCCAAACTGACCGACGTTTGCAAACACGTAGAAAGTGCCATCAGGTTTTTTGCATTTTATGCCTAAGTCGATAAGCCCCCCTACAATGAGGTCTCTACGTGCTTTGAACTCGTTTACCATCTCTGTAATGCACTCTTGCGGTCCTTCTAGTGCTGCTATGCCCCCATATTGAGCGAATGAAGTGGCACAGCTAGCGGAATGTTGTTGTAGTTTGAGCATGTCATCTATAATTTCCTTTGGTGCGGTGGCGTATCCTAAGCGCCAGCCCGTCATCGCATATGTTTTGGAAAATCCATTGATGGTGATCGTTCTATCTTGCATGCCATCAAACCGGCCGATACTGATATGTTCGCCATTGTAGAGGATCTTTTCATAAATCTCATCAGATAGCACGAGCAAATCATGGTCCATTGCAATATCAGCAATCATTTTGAGATTGCTGCTATCAAAGACTGCTCCGGTCGGATTGCACGGAGAGTTCACGATTATCATTTTGGTCTTTTTGGTGACCAACTCTTTGAAGCCCTCTGGCTTAAAATTCTCCCCGCTCACAGGAACGCCTACTGGTTTCGCTCCTGCAAGTTTTATGCACGGAACGTATGACACCCAGGCAGGCTCAAATAAGATTGCTTCGTCACCTTCGTTGAGTACAGATAGAATAGCCTCAAATATGGTTTGTTTTGCACCAGGCGTAACGATAATTTCATTTGGGGTTACCTCCAAGCCGTTTTCTTTGAACTTGTTGGCTATGCTCTCTCTTAGTTCCGGTATCCCTGCAGAGGGTGTGTAGTGCGTTTTCCCTTCATCCAATGCCTTTTTAGCTGATTCTCTGATGTGTGAGGGTGTATCAAAATCTGGCTCGCCAAGGCTAAAGCTGATAACGTCTTTTCCAGCTTTCTTCAGCTTGTTTGCAAGATCGGCAACTCTGAAGGTTGCGGACTCTTCAATCCCATCCAACCTTTTTGACATTATTCACGCATTCTTTTAATCATTTTCACTGCTGACTCAACTGCCCTCTTTGCATAATCAATGCGTTCATGTGCCTCTAATCTAGTCATTCCTGGACCGGAAATACCAAGTGCTACTGGCTTGTCAAAGTCCAAGGATATGTCTAAGATTTTGCGGACGGCATGTTGCATGATAATTTCATCGTGCTCTGTGGCACCCTCTATCACACTTCCCAGGGTGACTATTGCTTCTATGTTTTCATTTTTAGCCAATTTCTTGATGGCCAAAGGCATGTCATAAACGCCCGGCACATATATCGTTTTTTCTACAGATGCTCCGAGAAACTCTGCATGCTCCTTTCCGAGCAATTCCATTTGATGGGTTATGTCCCTGTTGAATTCTGATACCACAAATCCAAGTTTAATTTTGTTCATTTCATCACCTTCATAACCTTAGTGGTCCTGCATCTATGCCACCTTGTCTTTCCCCCATCCCCGCCCTCTTTACGAGCAGTTTTGGTTTGAGAAGTAATTCGATTACGTTCAAGGCATGCTCTCTAGTGCGCTTATCAACTAACTCTGCTAGCATCTTATCGTTTTCCGCTTCATCTTCATGGACGAAAACCTCGATGATGTGTTTATTGGTCATTAGTTGAACGGATATCAATCCCATGGAAGCTTCATGAGCACAGGTCTTGTCTATTGGCATTCCCCCAACCATGCCTAGTGCCATTACGATGTCACAGCCCTGCTCTTCGATAAGTTTCTTTGCTGCCACCGGCAAATCCTTTATTCCTGGCACTGTGTATCTCTCTGTGCGTATGGATGCGTTTTTTTTGAGCTCCTCTATAGCGATGGCACCCATGTTAACTCTAGCAAATGTCGTGTCCGCAATACCTGTCTTCATAGCCTCATCCAAGGGATTATGATTCTCGCTTATATCATTTAAGAGTTTCTTTCCAAAAATGAGATGGATTGCTGTTTCAGTATCACTCTTTCAGTATAATACTTTTTAGACTACAGCTACAATTCACTGTCTTCAGGTATTATGGATGAAGTTATTATGGACGAAGGTATTATGGATGGAGATAACTCCACGATTTCAATATCTGTTCTGCAGCAGTTACACCCATACCCTTTGTTTTCAATCCATGCTCAGCCAAGACAGACTCTAACGCCCTTATGGTGAGCAAAATATCTTTTTCAGATATGGCACCCATATTCCCTATTCTGAATATCTTTCCTGCTAATGGCCCTTGACCACCAGCGATGAGCACTCCTTTTTCCCTCACACCATCGCGTAGTTGCTTGTCAGTAATTCCCTCAGGCATATTTACTGCTGTGACGGTATTAGAATACCCACTTATGTCATTCAGGCACGGAAATAGTTCAAGTTTCATCGCCCTTATGGCATTTCGGACCGCTTCTGCGTATCGTCTATGCCGCTTTATGCTTTCCTGCATGCCCTCTTCTTTCAACATGCGTAACGCCTCATGCAAAGCGAAAAACAGCGGTATAGCTGGCGTATATGGAGTCTGAGTGACCTCTTTATTCGCATATTTTTGATATTCTTTCAAGTCAAGGTAATAGGGGGCTCTGTTATCTTCCATGCGTTCCCATGCTCTCTCGCTGACAGAGACGGCAACCAGTCCCGGTGGTGCAGCGATGCATTTCTGCGATCCGGCGATGGCGATGTCGATTCCCCACTCATCTATCGGAACGTCCACGCCGCCAATTGATGTTATGCCATCCATGATTACCAAGGCATCGTACTTCCTAGCCAGAGTAGCGACTTCCTTAACAGGATTTAATATGCCAGTCGATGTCTCATTATGTACCATCGTCACAACTTTTGCCCCGCCCTCCAACGCCACTTCGACATCATCAAGTTCTATGGAGTTACCCCATTGATATTCTACTGGTATTGTATTTCCATACAATTCAGCGATATCTTTGAATCTTTCACCAAACTTTCCGTTAACAATCGTGACGACGTCGTTACCATCAACGACATTGCTGACAGCTGTCTCCATTCCAGCTGTTCCAGAACCGCTTATTATGAATACATCGTTTTTAGTACGAAAAACATCTTTTAGAATGGAAACGCATTCATCATATATCCCGGCAAATTCCTTGCTCCGGTGATTGATCATCGGCTTTGACATCGCGCTCAACACCCTCTGGTGTAGAGGCACGGGTCCCGGTATCATCAATAATGGATTCATATTTCTCACCTCAGTGCATCTTTTATGATCTTAATTGCGCACAACTCTCCACACATGGAGCATGCATCGCTTTTCGACCTGCGAGAGCATTTAATCCTTCTCGCTCTTTCCGGATCGATGGAGAGTTCGAATTGCTTCTCCCAGTCAAGATTTTTTCTGGCGACGGCCATTTGATCGTCCATTTTTTTAGCTCGATCCTTTATCCTAACCAGATCTGCGATATGCGCTGCGATCTTTGTTACAATGGTGCCCTCCTTGACATCTTCCACGGTAGGAAGTGATAAATGTTCTGACGGAGAGGTCATGCACAGAAAATCAGCTCCGTGCATTCCTGCCACAGAACCCCCGATGGCGCCAGTTATGTGGTCGTAGCCTGGTGCTATGTCTGTCACAAGAGGGCCGAGCAAATATAACGGGGCTCCGTTGGTAAGGCTTTTCATCGTTCTTACGCTTAGATCGATGTCTTCTAGCGGAACATGTCCCGGCCCTTCGACCAGCGTTTGTACGCCTTTTCTGCGTGCTTCGCGTGCAAGTTCACCAAGCGTCATGAATTCCATGAACTCTGGTCTGTCTGATGCATCAGCTATGCATCCGGGTCGCATGCCATCTCCCAAACTGATCGTAAGGTTGTGTTCGTGCGCAATCTCTAGCAGATAATCATATTCCTCATAAAAAGGATTCTCTTTTTGATTGTGAATCATCCAGGCAATCGTAAAGGCACCACCTCTACTAACGACGTTCAAGATTCTGTCACTCTTCTTCAGTTGCTCAAGTGCGTCCAGTGTAACTCCCGCATGGATTGTTACAAAATCAATGCCGTCCTCTGCATGTTTTCGAACTGCGTTAAACATGTCATCGGATGTCATGTCAGCTATCGAGTCCCGCGCTGCCTGGTATATTGGGACTGAGCCAACAGGCACTTTTATGGACTCGAGGATAATCCTTCGGATGTCATCAAGGTCTCCTCCGGTGGAAAGGTCCATGATCGTGTCAGCACCGTATTGTACTGCCATCAAAGCTTTTTTCAGCTCTTCTTTTATATCGATGAAATCTTTTGAGGTGCCGACATTTGCGTTTACTTTGACACTCATGAATTCGCCGATACCCACAGGTATCGTGTTTCTGGAGATGTTCTTCGGTATAACGACCCTACCAGATGCAACCAATTTTCTGATTTTCTGGGGGTCAATTCCCTCTGCTTTGGCAACATACTCCATTTCTGGCGTTATTTGTCCTTTTCGTGCTGCTTCTATTATTATGAAACCCCCCAAAGTTTAATGTGTCCTCTCTTGATAAACATATAATATATCAATGGCTCAAGTGCATAAAATCCTTGCTTCCTACAACGCGAATTCATATCTCATCGCCGCAAAACGACCGATCTTAGTGGACGTTGGAATGCATTGCGAGTTGGCACTCCGGTCTATAGAGAAAATAATTGTACCGAACGCTCTTGAATATATCGTTTTAACGCACTGCCACTATGATCACACATTCGGCGCCCTAGAGCTGGCAGAACAAACGGGTGCCAGAATAGTGATTCATAAGAACGATGCCGATTTACTGGGCGATGATCGTGCAACGGTTTCAGACCTGTTTGGCGTGAGCACACCAGGCATCGAGCCAGATGTGATATTGCAGGGCGGTGAGATGTTGAATCTGGGCGATGCCGACCTGGGGGTGATTCATACGCCCGGGCACACCCCCGGTAGCATCTGCCTGTACGACTCTAGCTCAAAAAAGTTGTTTTCCGGCGACACTGTGTTTGCAAACGGCAGTTTCGGACGAACCGACCTGAAGGGAGGAGACCAAAATCAATTGATCGAATCGATCAGGCTGTTGACCACACTGGATGTCGAGACTTTGTACTCGGGGCATGGCGATGTGACCAACGAAGATGTCAATGCCCAGATCAGGGACTCGCTCAGATTTGCGGAAGAGGTTTT
>JAQURP010000057.1 GCA_028715545.1 Methanocellales archaeon
CAAATTGCCTTTGACTACTTCTTTTATCCGCAAAACGTTATCTGACATATCCCTAAAAATAGAGGTGAAAGATGACCAACTTGAAATGGACAATAGGGGAAGTGGAAGTTCATCAAATCGTCGAGCTTGAGGCTGGTCAGATAATTAAAGATACCCTAAAGAATGCAACGCCCAAGAATATCCGAGATATTGGCTGGCTTTATCCCAATTTTGCAGATGAAGCGGGGAATCTTAAGGCTCTGGTGCAGGGTTTTTTAATAAGATCTGATAATAAAAATATTCTAATCGATACCTGTAATGGTAACGATAAAGTTCGTATCGATATTCCAGAGTGGGGGAACTTACAGACTGATTTCTTAAAAAAATTGAGGGTTATCGGAGTTACTGAGATGGACGTAAATGTGGTCGCCTGTACTCACCTACATTTTGATCATGTTGGTTGGAATACCAAATTTGAAGGTGGCGTTTGGTTGCCGACATTCCCGAATGCGAAATACCTTTTCGCGCGAGAGGAGTATGAGTATTGGAATCAAAAGCCAGCTAAAGAGATTGCCGATGATAAAGCTGCTTTCGATGATTCAGTTGACCCGATAGTAAAAGCCGGATTAGCTGAACTTATCGACATGGAATATAAAATAGATAGACATATCAGTTTTATCCCAACACCAGGTCACACTCCCTATCATGTAAGCGTGTTCATTGAATCTCAAAATCAGCGCGCTATCATATCTGGAGACTTCCTCCATCATCCTTGCCAAGTGGCAAAACCACAATGGACTACAGACACTGATACTCAGCCTGAAAAAGGCATAGTGACACGCCAGAGAATTTTGGCTGAAATTGCTGATACTGACGTTCTTCTTATAGGTTCTCACTTCGCAAATCCAGTCGCAGGACGAGTTGTGCAGGTAAGCGATGGGTTTATTTTTAAAGTATAGAAGGATATCAAGTCTCCTCATGAATACGAAATAGTTAACAATAAAACATTTTTTGCCGTCCCTTCAGCCAAAAACTTTAATATTTATTTAAATAATTATTAAAACATGAAAGACAGAAAAGTACTGAAAATTGGATCGAGCTTTATGATCACTTTGCCCATGGATATAGTTCGTGGGTTTGGATGGAGTGAGAGCACTCAGATAATAGTAAAAATCACCGGGAAAAAGACGATTGAGATAACAGAGGCTCAAGACTCGGAAAGATAAATTTATAAAGAATTAATTATTAATTAATTAGATGCATGGATGTATTTACAATTATAGGGTTAGTTGCGGCAACATGCACAACTATTTCGTTTGTGCCTCAAGTAATTAGAACAATAAAAACCAAACATACAAAAGATTTGTCATTAACAATGTATTCAATATTCACAACAGGAATATTTTTATGGTTGGTTTATGGAATTCTTATTAAAGATTTACCCATAATAATTGCAAACGCAATAACATTATTATTTACTTTTACTATTCTAATTTTAAAAATTAAATATAAGTAAGTAACCGTCTCGAGCGTAAAAAATATAATATAGCATAAAAACGATTTCAAACAGAGGATTTAACAATGGACAACTTTTTATTTCTTAATTCAGAGACATATGCATTAGTTATTCTGCCACTGTTTATATTTTTGGCACGGATTTTAGATGTTAGCATTGGCACAATACGCATTATCTTTATTTCTAAGGGCTTTAGATATATTGCTCCAATAGTTGGTTTTTTTGAAATAACGATTTGGCTTTTCGCAATGGTACAAATTTTTCAACATCTTACTAATATTATTTATTATGTTGCTTATGCCAGTGGTTTTGCTATGGGGATATTTGTTGGTATTTGCATAGAAGATAAATTATCAATAGGGACGGAAGTTGTTCGAATTATTACCCAAAAAAACGCATCTAAATTAGTAGAAACACTTAAATCCGAAGGTTATGGGATTACGAGATCCTATGCAGAAGGCGTTGATGGTCAGCAAGTAAGTATCATTGATATGATAATAGACCGTCACGATCTTCCAGATGTTGTTGAAATTATAAAAAAATATGATCCACGTGCATTTTATTCTATAGAAGATGTCAGAGTTGTAAGCGAAAGAATATTTCCTCACAAAAAACAGTGGTATAAAGGATATCAGGCAGGTTTATTTAGATACCACCGAAAAGGAAAGTAATAAAGAGGACATACATAAGCAGCGAGCATATAACCAAAATGCGGACAACTCTGCGGACACTTTGTGCCCTTGCCTCGACTTCGTCTCGGTCATATAACACGGCATATCTGGCTCACTTCGTTATAAGGATACGTTTCACTTTGAAAATGAAAAATATCAGAATATAAGTTTGATCGACCATAAAAAAAAAATAAAAATCCAATCTCTAAAACGACCAGAAGATTATTCGCAAACCCTTACGACTTGTCCGATTCCTTTGCTCTTTCCCTCTCGGAAGATGAACTTCTGACCCTCGTAGATGTAGTAGGGATGGAACTTGAATCTCATCCGCACTCGGCCACTCTGGCCTGCCATCATGTAATCACTATCCAATTGCTCGAAGACCGTGGCTTCCGCTATGGTCTCCAGGTGTGTCACAGGCTCATAGCCTTTTTTTATCCTTGTCGGGTGATTCAGGATGAAAATTTCTGCCTCAAATTCCCTTATCGCTTTAGGATGTCCCTTGCACAGAATCATTCCTCGCCTTACTTCCTTTGGAGGAGCCCCTTTGAGAGCTATCCCGACAATGTCGCCCGAACTGGCTTGATCGGTCCTATAATAATGCATTTCAATTGACTGGACTCTTACAGACACGAAGTCCCCCCCAACCATAGGACCTAATTGCAGCACATCGCCTGCCCTAACCTCCCCTTGCTTTATAGAGCCGCTCACTACGATGCCTGCCCCCTCTATGTGATATATGTTGTCTATGTAGAGCTGGAACGGTTTTTTACTCTCAAGATTACGTTTGGGCAGATGGAAAAAAAGCTTATCCAGCAGATCCAAACCTGCTCTTGTGACCGCTGATGTACGCAGGATAGGAGTGATAACGCCCTCACTTAATTTATTTGACACCATATGCAAATCAGACGTTGACTTCAAGCGTAAGGGTATCTTGCCCACCGTTCTCAGCACATCTGATATTTGCTTTTCCACTTCTGATATTCGACCTTCATCGACTTTATCGACCTTTGTTATGGCAATGATCGTGGGCAGATCCATGGCAAGTAATATGCCAAGATGTTCCCTCGTTAAATGAGTGACACCATCATTTGCCGCGACTGTTAAGAGACCGTAGTCTAGTTTCTGACCGACTATTCCCCGTATTGTCGTGCGTAACCAAGGTTCATGCCCTACCGTATCAACGAAAGAAACCAATTTCTCAGCATATTCAACGATGGAGGCTTTTTCCTCCTTACTCAATGGGTTTTTCAAGTGAATGGTCTTACCTGATTTGAAACCGTACACTCCATAGGATAGATCAGCAGACAGTCCACGCTCTATCTCATGAGGCAGTACATCCAAAAATATACGAGTCTTGCCAGAGCCGTCATCGCATATGCCTGTAACCAAGGATCCGATCAGGGTGCTCTTTCCATGGTCCACATGACCAGCGCTTCCAACAAGAATGTGCTCCTTCATGACAGATCGATTTTTGATCGTAACCAGACCGACGTACCCATCACCCACCACATACTCCTTACAATCAACTATCTCGGCGCCAACTTCGAGGGCAATGCAATTCAAAACAGACAGGGTCTCATCAAATATTTTGCGGGATATTCCTTTGAAGGATCTCCCGTCGGTTACTCCTATAACGTATAATGCCGTACCACTCCCCATAATCATACGGTGTTTCATCTGGCAGGCTAAACTTTGCCTCCGATCATCTCTGAGATGCACGTCTTCAAGCAGAAATTCCTTGAATTCGATGTTCTCTCTTTCACCGTTGTCAACTATGGTTGCTATGTTCATCGTGTCATACATCCAATTTCTGCTTAAAATACTTGTGCATCAACTACAACATGCCAAACGCCAGGAGAATATTTCTTTATCTTGTTCAGTCCGATTATCTTTGCAGATCTGTCCAATTTTTTAGCAGATTCTAAAACCCTTCTAATCGGACGTTCAAAAACGAGCTTTTCTGGTGTGGTCTCATGATAGTGAAGAATTCCGCTTGGCTTTAATGCATTAATTCCCTGCTTTAGATAGTGAAAAGCTTCAAAACTACCCATGATCACTCGGTCTGCCACGCCAGCTGGCGTCACAGATAGGCAATCCCCATATATCGGTTGAACTATATCCCCTACACCATTAAGTGCGATATTCTCGCACAAATAATTGTAAGCGATTGGGTTGACCTCGATCGCAATGACCTTTTTTGGATTGGAGTGGACTGCCATGGGAATTGAGAAGTATCCGATTCCAGCAAACATGTCCACAACAATTCCTTGACCAAACTTGCTCAACCTCTTCCTTTCTTCCAAATTTCCTTTGGAGAACATTATTTTAGATGCATCCAATTTGAACAAGCAGCCATTCTCTTTATGGATGGTATATGTGTCGTCACCTGCTATTGTTTCAACATCCGGCTCTCGATACCGACCTGTCACACCCTTCATCATCAATGCAGTCTTGCACCTGGGGTGTAATTCGAGAAGTGCCCTTCCAATCTCATATTTTCTTTTTTGCAATGCAGTAGGAACATTTACAATGATTATGTCCCCAAGGATATGCCATCCATGTGGCAGTTTCCCTAACTCGTCTCTACTGAGCACATTAGCGAGAAGTTGGATGAGCGTTACTTTGGCATTGCGCATTATCGGCTGATCTTGCTCGATCATATCATATTCTGTAGTGTTTGTGATCGGCAACTCGATGAACTCGCCATTCTGAAGGATCTTCCTAGAAGGATCAAATACACCAAGACTCAACAATCTTTTTCGAACCATCTCTGCTTCTTCTTTTGGAATTCGTAAAGCTTTCATGACAAGGATAGAGCATATATAATATAAGAGTGAAAAGGTATTTATACAGTTAGTGCTATAAATTTAGGTAGACCTAAATATTTGGGGATAAACATGATAAAAATTAAAATTTTGTGTATTTTCTTGGCCATTATGCTTCTCATGCCAGTAATAGGGGCGGCTGACAACCCAACGATCGTGATTACAGATTACCAAATCTATCCTGATGTGCTGATGCCCGGTGATGTGGGCACTATCACGATAACCATAAAAAATACAGCTACGACGGCGACCCAGACAGACACAACCACATACATATCCGTAGGGACCACAACCACTACAACCACTACCAAAAACATAAACGCGGATATTGAGAGTATATACTTATTGGGAAAAGGCATTGAGGTGATAAGTGGAAACTATGCGCATCCAGGCGAACTGGGTCCAGGCCAAAGTATTACGATCACATTCGCGATAAAAGCTCCAGTTAAGGAGGGCACATACTTCCCAGAGGTCTTGATAGACGTTCTTGGGGGGGGAGGGGTCAAGTACCCAATCCCAATAAAAGTGGATGATTCCGACGTAAATATTTTAGCCTCAAACCTTCCATTGGCGATTCCAAAAGGGGATTTGACAGAGATCGAACTGAGTATAGCAAACCTAAGACCGAATTCAATCAACAGCGCAATCATTACTCCAAAGGCAGAGGGAATTGAGTTCACTCCAAATGAAATTTTCTTGGGTACGATTGCGCCTGATGAGATGTCAACGGTCAAGTTCACCTTGCATCCAGTCTCCCTAGATCGAAAAGACCTTTCCTTCGAGTTGACATATAAAAACGGGGATAATATACACTCCACGAGACTAGCGTCATCCATCAATGTGGAGGAAAATCCCGGTGTCGAGCTGATAGTAGTAGAGCAACCTACATCAGTATTGAAGGGGGAGGAGATCAATATCGAACTAGATGTCGCAAATAGGATGTCCAAGAGCGTTTCGAGCGTCCGTGTAGTCCCCATGATGGAGGGAGACATCAATCCATCTGAATATTTCATAGGGGAAATTAAGTCTGAGCAGAAGGCGACCACCCTATTCAATCTGGATACGACCGACTTGCCAGTAGGCCGAAATGATATCGACTTCAAGGTATCATACAGATTTGCCGACCGCTATCAGGAATCCAGTACAAAAGTATCGATCAACGTGATCGATGAACCAGGGGTCATACTGATTCTAACCGATGCCCCTGCATCCGTTCCAAGAGGAGAGTATGCGGAGATTTCTTTCGATGTCGCAAATAG
>JAQURP010000058.1 GCA_028715545.1 Methanocellales archaeon
CGGAAGATAGCGCCTTTTGGCATCTATTGCCACAACGCAGGCCTGACTCCCGAACATTCCTGCAATCTCGTTTACCAGCTTTGGATTCTTGATTGCTGCTGTGTTCACCGAGATTTTATCTGCACCTGCATTGAAAATTCGTTTTGCATCCTCCACGCTGCGAATCCCTCCGCCCACGGTAAGTGGTATGAAAACATTACTCGCCGTTCTCTCGATCACATGTGCCATTGTCTCCCGTCGTTCATTCGATGCTGTGATATCGAGGAAAACGAGTTCATCTGCCCCTTGTTCATCATATTCTGCCGCAAGTTTCCATGGAATTCCCGCATAAGTAATGCTTTTGAACTCGATGCCTTTAACCACCCTCCCCCCAGGAATGCCCAAGTCACAGTCCAAACAGGGAATTATACGCTTTGTTAACATTTTACCCTCCTCCACAAATTTCTGCAAAGTTCTCTAAGATGTGCAAGCCTCTTTTTGAAGACTTCTCAGGATGAAATTGCACGCCGTAGATGTTATTTTTTTGCACGATAGCTGCTAAATATGAGCCATATTCTACTGATGCTACAATATGCTCTTCATCGTGAGGTACGCAATAATACGAATGCACGAAGTAAAAATAATCGTCCTCGCTAACCCTGTCGAGCAGTTTTGACTGCTTTAGGATGTTCAAATTGTTCCAGCCCATGTGTGGCACCCTCCCAGTCTTTGGTAACCGAACCACTTTGCCAGGTATCAGCCCTAATCCTTTCTCTTCACCTTCTTCACTCTCGTCAAAAAATAATTGCATTCCTATACATATGCCCAGAACTGGCACGCCAGATTCTACAATCTCAATTAATGTATCGGAAAACGGTTTGAAATTTCGTACACAATCGTCAAATGCGCCAACACCAGGCACGATAATTCCATCTGCTCTTTCCAACTCACCGATCCTATCAACCGAAACGAGCACAGGATAATCGTACACGCGTTTCAACCCATTGTAAATGCTGAACAGATTTCCTATTCCGTAATCAATTATTGCAATCATTTCTATTTTCTTTATCTTTCTCAGATAACCTCCGAACTGAATGATGTTTTCATTAAAGTACTTGGACTCTTTGCTATAACACAGTTTATTTTCGATCTATTAAAGCGAGCTATCATTTCACTTCATCAATGATTTCTGAATCAAGTTTAAGATTACTGGGAAAGATAAGGACTCTAAATTCTAAACCAAAACTCTTCGCAAGTTTTTCGACTCTATTGATTGATATAAATCACATCTATTTTGGTTAATATTTGTTGATTTTTGTAGCGAGTTCATCGAAGAACCACTTTTCCGTGTCCCATGGTCCTGGGCTCGCTTCTGGGTGGTATTGCACACATTTGACACCAAGATAGGAATTCTCGAAACCCTCTACCGTGTGATCGTTTGCATTTATCTGCGTTAGTTCTGCTTTCCCCTCCAACGAGTCTTTATCAACTGCGAAACCATGATTCTGGGAGGTTATGTAAACCCGCCCACTTTTGAGGTCTTTCACTGGCTGGTTAGCACCGCGATGCCCGAATTTCAGTTTGTATGTATCGCAGCCAAGGGCAAGTGCGATTATCTGCAACCCGAGACAAATACCGAAAATGGGAATCTCCCCTACAAGTTCCTTGACTATTTTTATTGCATTGCTCCCCTGCTTGGGGTCACCAGGTCCATTTGATAGTAGCAACGCATCAGGCTCTACCGCTCTTATCTCTGATTCTGTTGCATTAGATGGGAACACGAAGATGCTACAATTTCGCTTTTCCATGTTATTCAATATGCTTCTCTTAATGCCTAGATCGAGTACTGCAATTCGTTTTGATCCTTCTTCCCCCATAATCCTGTAAGCGTCTTTGCAGGTAACTTGTCCAATCAGGTCGAGCTCTGAGATATCTGGTTGAGCTTTCGCGAGTTCTAAGGCCCTACCCTTGTCTATGTCGTCTCCGTTGCATAAACATGCTTTCATTGTGCCGTATTCTCGTATCTTTCGCGTCAACATCCTCGTATCGATTTCGCTGATTCCCGGTACACCCTCGTCTCTCAAGAACTCATCTATGCTCTGCCTGCTCTTGTAATGCGAGTGCAAATCGCATTTTTCCCGTATCACAAAACCCTCTGCTTTTATTCCATTGGATTGGAATTTGGCCCCACTTACTCCGTAATTTCCAACTAGAGGATAGGTGAGCATCAAGATTTGTCCCTTATAGGAAGGGTCAGTTAGCGCTTCTTCGTAGCCCGTAAATGGCGTTGAAAAGACCAGTTCGCCTATTGCTGTTGCCTCAGCTCCAAAACCATCCCCTTCCACTAACGACCCATCCTCCAGAGCAAGAATTGATTTCATTTCAACCTGCAAAATACTCGTTTATGGATTTTACTTCAATCTCCCATTGGCTCTCGTTCATTTTTGCAATTGCCGATGCAGCAGCTTTCGCAGCCTGAACCGTTGTTAGATACGGAATCCCAAGATCGATACAACTCCTTCGTATTTGGTAGCTATCCTTGGAAGATTGTTTACCTGCCAGTGTATTTATCACTAGGTTCACTGCTTGCGCGTGCATCATCTCTAGGACATTCGGCGAGCCTTCCTGAATCTTCTTCAATTTTCTCGCCTCGATCCCCCGTTGCCTGAGATAATTCACCGTGCCATCGGTGCCGACGATGGAGATCCCAACTTTCTGCAATTTTCGTGCCACTTCTACAATCTCCTCCTTATCTTCATCACACACCGAAATGAACACCGTGCTATTACTATCCGTTGGCAGTGGGTTATCAGCTGCTAGCTCAGCTTTGTAAAAGGCCTTATCAAATCCCCCGTTGATACCCATCACCTCGCCCGTGCTCTTCATCTCTGGTCCGAGAATGGCATCAACTCCCTTTAGCTTAGAGAAGGGCAAAACAACTTCCTTTACTGCTACATGTTTCACTTCTCGCTCCGTGAAATTCAAATCTCTTAACCGATGCCCCAACATCACCTTAGCGGAGATCTTTGCAAGCGGTATACCTTTTGCTTTAGCGACATATGGTATCGTCCTGCTAGATCGCGGATTCGCTTCTAAGACATAAATCACATCCCCTTTAATCGCCATCTGAATGTTCAATAACCCTTTTATTTTCAGAGAGAGGGCTATTCTCCTTACATAGTCCTTTATTCTCTCAATCACCTCCTTGGATAGGGATTGCGGTGGAATGACACAGCTAGAATCGCCGGAATGGATCCCAGCCTCCTCTATATGCTCCATAATAGCACCTATCAGGACCTCTTCGCCATCAGAGACCGCATCGATGTCGACTTCTATGGCTTTTTCCAAGAATTTGTCGATGAGTACTGGTTTCTCCTTAGATACACGAACCGCTTCATGTGTGTATCTTGTCAAATCGTGAATGTCGTACACGATCTGCATCGCTCTGCCACCTAACACGTATGAGGGGCGAACGAGCACAGGGAAGCCTATGAGTGATGCTACTTCCTTCGCTTTCTCCAGGGAGGTTGCATAGCCACTTTCTGCTTGTGGGATGTTCAACTGCAGGAGTAATTTACTGAACCGTTCCCGATCTTCGGCAGCATCGATACGTTCTGGATCAGTTCCCAAAATGACCGTTTTTGATCCTATCCGTTCAAGTTCCTTCTTTAGTGGAACTGCTAAGTTAACTGATGTTTGCCCACCGAATTGCACCATCACGCCCTCGTAGTGCTCTTTATCGATCACGTTCATCACGTCTTCGAGTGTCAAGGGCTCGAAGAAGAGTTTATCTGAGGTGTCATAGTCGGTGGATACCGTTTCTGGATTATTATTTATTATGTGGGCCTCAACCCCCTCCTCTTTTAATGCTTTTACGGCATGCACAGTACAATAATCGAACTCAATCCCCTGCCCGATCCTGATAGGTCCTGCTCCGATTATTAGCACCTTTTTTCTGGTAGACGGCTTTAATTCACATTCATCCTCGTAGGTCGAATAGAAGTAAGGCGTCTTTGCTTCGAATTCTGCCGCACACGTGTCAACTATTTTGTACGTAGGAATGATATTTTTCTTTTTTCTGAGATCGGCTATCTCTTCTCTGCTTTTGCCTGTTAACTGTGCAATTCGTTCATCAGAGAAGCCTAATCTTTTTGCCTCTCTCAAATTGCCCTCGAGGTCTTTCTGTAACTTCGTTTCAAAGCGCACTATTTTATCGATCTTCTTAATGAAGAACGGGTCGATACAGCTTAGATCCGCTATTTCAGTTAAGCTGAACCCTCTCTTCAACGCTTCATAGATAACAAATATGCGCTCATCAGTTGGATTTTTTAAGAGGTACTTCAACTCATCCTCAGACCAGTTGTCGAAGCTTTTGTCAATGTCCAATGACCGTAGCGCTTTTTGCAACGCCTCTTCGAATGTCCTTCCGATCGCCATCACCTCACCCGTACTCTTCATTGAGGTTGTCAGTGTTCTATCAGCGCTGGGGAACTTATCAAATGGCCATCGCGGTATCTTTACAACTACGTAGTCTATGGCGGGCTCGAAGGAAGCGGGCGTCTCCTTCGTTACATCATTTCGTATCTCGTCGAGCTGGAGTCCGATTGCTATCTTTGCTGCCACCCTGGCGATGGGATACCCCGTTGCCTTTGATGCGAGTGCTGATGACCTTGAAACACGTGGATTGACCTCTATCACTCTATAAGAGCCTTCTTTCAAAGCGAATTGTATGTTGCAGCCGCCTTCGAGTTTTAACTCGCGTATGATCTTTATTGCGGCAGATCGCAACATTTGGTGCTCCTCATCAGTCAATGTCTGGGATGGTGTGACCACGATTGATTCCCCGGTATGTATGCCAGTTGGATCTACATTCTCCATATTACAAATCGTGATGCAGGTATCCTTCGCATCGCGCATCACTTCGTACTCTATCTCCTTCCAGCCCAGCACGCTCTCTTCGAGTAGAACCTGATGAATCCTTGAGACATGGAGCCCGTAGGAAACGATCTCTCTTAACTCCTCTATCGTCCTCGCTATACCGCCTCCTGTGCCACCAAGGGTGTATGATGGTCTGATAATGAGTGGCAGCCCGAATTCGGTAACTACAGTTTCAACCTCATCGATAGAGGTAACTGTGAATCCGCGCGGAACAGGCTCTTCTATGCGCTCCATTGTTTGCTTGAATCGCTCGCGGTCTTCTGCATTGTAAATTGCTTCCAAGGGTGTGCCCAGCAATTGTACGTTATATTTGGATAGAACACCTGTCTCTGCTAGCTCTGCAGTTATGTTTAACCCTGTTTGACCACCAAAACCAGCTAAAATACCATCGGGCCGCTCTTTTTCGATAATCTTCGCCACGACGTCGGTTACCAATGGCTCGATGTAGATCACATCAGCCATCTCGAAATCAGTCATGATAGTTGCAGGATTAGAATTGACTAGAACCACCTGAACGCCCTCTTCTCTTAACGCTCTGCAGGCTTGAGAGCCAGAGAAA
>JAQURP010000059.1 GCA_028715545.1 Methanocellales archaeon
AGCACTGGATATGAGTACATTATGCCTGCTCTCTCCAGTTGATTCAATATGAAATCTAGGCGGGGTTGGGGAAGCCATCTCTTTGCAAAAGGAAGCATTTTGTACTCTTCGATCTCTTTCAACAATTTTCTAGCTGCTGGAAGGCGAACCGGCTTGGGCGTCTCCAACCGATAGATCTCCGCCGTTCCACTCTCTGAGACATGACCTGCGCCATTTGTGGCAAAAGGTTCAATCGCTATTATGTCGCCTTCTTTGAGGACGGCTCCATGAAAAACGGATTTGTTTGGGATGGAGGGGGATGTATGATGATCCCATCTCTCCAAGCCATGTCCAGTGAGATTAGCAACCGGTTTATATCCAAAACCTTCTATGGTACTTTCGATTACTGCACCGATTTCTGCGGTGTTTATGCCAGCATGAACGATCTCTATTGCAGAAAGTAATGCCTTTCTGGATGCTTCGACTAAATCTGCATTATCGCTCAAATCAACGGTGATGGCAGCGTCAGCGATATAACCATCGACCTGCACTCCGATGTCGAGCTTGACCATGTCTTCCCCGAATACAGAAATATCATTGGCAGAAGGTGTTGCATGTGCAGCCTCATCGTTTCTCGATATATTGCATGGGAATGCAGGCTGTGCACCCTCCTCCCTGATGGTATTTTCAACGAACTCAGCTAAATCTAGCAAAGGCGCTCCGATCTTAACTTTATCCTTTGCTTTTTCCATAACACCAACCAGGATCTGCCCGGCTTTTTCATATTTCTTTAAAATTTCATCTTTCATTTATTATACCACCAGTTGCTTTGGAAATCGCGTGAGATTTTTGCATCCCTTGGCAGTCACAAGTACCAAATCTTCCAACCTAACGCCTCCAATATTGGGGTCATATAATCCCGGCTCCACCGTTATGACATTGCCAGCTTTCAACTCGTTTCCATTTTCTGCTAGGGAGGGACCCTCATGAATATCTAGACCTACACCATGCCCCGTGGAGTGAATGGATTCATAGCCCAGTTCCTGAAACAGATCATATACCGCTTCGTGAACCTCTTTTCCCGTCACACCAGCCCTGATCTTACCAATGGCGATATTCTGTGCATCCAGGACTGCTTGATACATTTCCTCTATCTCTTTGGTTGGAGTGCCTCTGAGGACGGTACGCGTCATGTCAGCATTGTAACGTTCTTTTTTGAGGTATGGGAATATATCGATGACGATCGGTGTGTTTATCTCCAGAGCCCCCGATCCAGAGCAGTGAGGATCAGATGCGTGTTTTCCAGAAGCTACGATGATATCATCAGACCCACACCCTTCATTTATCAATTTATGCTCTATGATAGCTTTTACCTCTTCTGAAGTTAGTCTCAAATAATCCTTGTCGATCTTGGCTTTTCTAATCACTTCTATGGCAACATCCATGGCACTTTCGCACGCTCTTTGTGCCTTTTTGATGCTTTCGATTTCTGCTTTATTTTTGACCTCCCTTAATTCCTCCACTAATCTGATTGGAACCATCTCGAAATCGCGCAACTCCCTTGCAATAAAAAATGGAAAGTTTCTGGGCACTGCTATGCGTTTCACACCTTCTTTATTGAGCACATCTTTCAGCAGTTCTGAACGCGCTTTTTGAGCATCCTTATATTTCTTCAGTAAATCAGGCATACAATACTCAGCAGTAGACCTTACATCCCTGACCTTTGACTCCTTTTTTGCCCTACTAAATTCCATCTGCGAGACGATGATGAATTCAGATCTCTCTTTTCCAAGATAAAAAAACGGGTCTGGCGCCAAAAAATTTGTTAGATAGAACATGTTTGCATCACGGATGCTGTCGCTTACAAGCATTAATGCATCTACATCCATCTTCTTCAGGCGCTTCGCTAGCCCTTCCATACAATTTGCATAGGTCTTGCTATAACTTTAATACTTTCCTAAGCACATTTATGGATTAACATGAAAAAACAGCTTACGATTCTAATAGTCCTCGCGATCATCATGACTACGGTGGTTGGGTGCTTGGAGCCGAGGGAGGTGGAGGCGGCAAGGGTTAATCCTCAAACCCTAAGCGAAGTGGGTTGGATCCAAGTTGGGGATGTAAAAAAGGATTCTATTAAATTGGAGTGGTCAGTCACTCTAACGATAAATTCAGCTACAATGTCCTACAAGGATGAAGAACTGGAGGGCAGAGTAAATCTGCAAGAGACACAGATCTCAGGCATCAACTCTAAGCTGATGACCATACGATTGGCATTGCCGGTCGGTCTGGATTTTTTGACAAACCAGTTGATTGATAGAGCGTTTGATCTGATCGATACCCAGCTGATGAGCACGGTCCAAGGTATGGGTGTGTCCGACTTCCATAGAACCGGCGACACGACCTTCAAAAATGTGCATGGAGAAACTGTGAAAGCACGTGTCTATGAAGGTGTCCTGAATTATGAGGGCGGATCTATGAGGGTCAAAGGTGCCCTAGGGTTATGGAGTAGCGACGGCTCCATTGTGGCCGCTGCAGGATTGGTGCCCTATGAGGACCTAAAATATACTGCAGAAATTGGTGGGAAGCAAGTAACTCAAACTTTAGTCAAAATCGATGGAGATGCGGAGTTCGGCGAATTGATCACAATGATGCAGAACGTGGTTTAGAACTCATCATCTTGGGCATAACTCCTTCCAAATCTTAGCGCTAGTTCTGCCTTCATAAGCTCCCTTCCAAGATAAGCAGCATGTTCCATCAAAGATACTAATTCAAGGTCAGATATGGTGTCGCAAATGGCTTTCGCACTGGTGCCAATGATGGACACATCTTCATGATTGGCGATGATCTTTCCATCTTGGAGCGCGATACTGAAAAAGCCTTTTGAATCCTGTCGGGCTGCATGTGGCTTTGCTTTGATTAGCTTGTTGATTTCTATGTCGCTTGTTCTGTGCCTTTTTTCCTTGACAACCAGTAGGTCCAGTCCAAGATCCTTCGGTGGAGTGCACGTATCCCTTGTGAGGAGCATCATTTGCGCTGCTATCTTCAACTCAGAAATGCTTCCGCTGGTTTTAGCGCTATATTGGGGGGTGAAAAGTATGCTGGCATCCAATTCCATAGCAACTCCAGCTAAGATTGCATTGATGCCGATGGAATCGGCATCTATTAGCTCGGTGACGTTTCCAACCCCGAAGAATAATGGCAGATCGCTTTTTTGCCTGAAACTATGATAAGCAACCAAGGAATCGATCAAGCCATCTCCAATAGGGCGCAGGATAGGATCTGCAATTATGTTTTCAATCCCAATCTCTTGTGCTAACCTGATGTTTTTCTGTAGAGATTCTAGATCGCTATCTGGTAGGATGACTGCCGCTATGCCTTGATCTGCAATTGCCTTGCCTACTGCTTTTAGGCTATCGCTGTTCAAACTGAGCACCATATCTATATCTATAGTTTCTAGAGTAGCTAGGATTAAATCTGGGTCTATAGTATCGATGCTGATCGGAGTTTTCAAGTGAGATATGGCATCTACCGAATTTATGACCTCTGAGTGGTTGGCATCCATCGCAACTCCAATATCTATAATGTCCGCACCTTGTGCGATGAAATCGCAAGCAATCCCCTGAAGTTCTTCCCCCAGCATGCTCGTCGCATCTACGATTTCCCCCATTACCTTCATCATCGAGTTGCCGCCAATCTTCAGATCTCCGAGCTTGAACCTATATTCTGCATTCCTTTCTAGTTCATTGGCTTTTTTCACCGCTTCTTCATATTTTTTAGTAGATAATAACTGACAGGCTGGTACCGTGTGAGAGAACTCAATACTGTCCGCCCTCGAAAGCACCCTACCCAAGTCGCATGCATGTTTGGGTCCAAGTCTGATTTTCACACCAGTCTCCTTTTCCAGCTTTGAAAAATCACCAGCAGATAATCCAGGGACAAGTATTAGGTCATAATTGGAGATGGGTACGGAACGTAGTAAATCTGGTGTAATAAACGCTGCTACATCGACATCCAACAAGAGCACATCTGCACCATCGCCTACTGCCTTTTTTACCGTCTGATAGGCCTTGCGTCCGGTAACCACTAGGACTTTCATGGTATATGTTATATCTTTTTAAGACAAAACACTATTCATGGTGCTCAAATTTGATCTTCATATCCACTCATGTTACTCACATGACGGTTACGACTCTGTTGATAAGATACTCATGCGAGCTAAAGAGATTGGACTGGATGGAATCTCGATTACAGACCATGATACTATCCGTGGCGGACTCATCGGAATCCAAATGGTCAAGGAGCTAGATCTTGACTTGATGGTGATACCTGGTGTAGAAATCTCAACTGCCAAAGGTCACATAATAGTTTTGGGCATTATGGATAACATTCCCTTGGGCATGCCTCCAGATAGGACAATTAATATGGCAAAGGCTCTGGGTGGAACTGTAATAGTGCCCCATCCATTTCATCCGTTTCGCCATGGGTTAGGCTACATTCCTGATGGCATAGATGCGGTTGAAATATACAATTCAAGGTTTATACTGGGCTATTCTAATGAGAAAGCAAGAAAACTTGCAGTGGATAAAAATTTACCCACGGTCGCCGGATCTGATGCCCATATGTCAGAGATGGTCGGATATGGCATAACGAAGATTGACTCTGAGCTTTCCGTGGATAAGGTACTTCAAGCTATTCAAGCAGGCGATACACAGAGTGAGGGTAAGAAGACTCCACTTAGGTTGTTCGCAAAACAAACTTTAAAGTCTAATTGTCGCCGTATGCGAAGATTTTTTTCAGAACACCTTTAGTATCTCAGTTGGAGTATCTAAAACGAAGACATTTTTCATAGAGCGCAATGCATCGACATTTTTAGCATCGACATCCCGCACGTGAAATTCGACAAATCCTTTTCTGATGGCGTTATTGGGACAGTATTTCACGCAGATGCCACATCCGTCACATTTTAGAAGATCGATTTGCTCTGCAATAGCTGGGCAATGTCTTTTTGGAATACAATCCTCGCATTTTTCGCAAACTTTTCTGTCCATAAAATAGGGCATCTCAGATTTGATTCTGCCAGAGACATCTACGGGCATGATATAAACTGGGATTCTTCCTTTAGAAGCTAGTGCTACTGCATTTGTGATCAGAGAGTCCGCAATTCCGTGTACTATCTTTGCAACGGTGTTCGACGTCGCAGGCGAGATTACCAGTGAATCATACCTTCCCAAAAGAAATCGACCTGTCTTTGAAAAACTCCTACCCATCTCGCTTTCTAGGAAGATCTCCTCCAGATATCCTCCGCAAGATATGCTTGTCA
>JAQURP010000060.1 GCA_028715545.1 Methanocellales archaeon
ATGGTTGCAGCATGCGACCGAGATATCCTAGGAAAAACGTTCAGCGAGGGCGAGCTGACCATTCATGTTTCCAAGGAATTCTATAAGGGCGAGCATGCTACTGAGGCAGAAGTTATAGCTGCACTTCAGAAAGCCACCATCGCTAATTTGCTGGGGAAGAGGGCAGTGTCCTGTGGGATTAAAAGTGGAGTTATAGACCCGAAAAACGTGATCACCATAGGTGGGGTACAGCATGCTCAACTGGTGCGGATGTGATAGATAGACAATGCCATCATATCTTTTCTGCCCAAATTGCGGCCAGAGATCTGAGAATGGACTTTGTACACAATGTTTCTTGGAGCAATTCGATCTGGTGAACTGCCCACCCCTCTTACTGGCAAAGGTTTGCACAACCTGCGGATCGTGTTTTCGGAATGGGAAATGGGTTGAGTGCGATCTCCATAGTCTAGCAACGTCGACCGTTAGATCTCAATTGAATATTAATCCTGCAGCTGAAGATGTACGCATCTCGCTTGTGCCCAAAACATTGGGTGAGATCGTGAGGGTGCATGTGAATGTGGGTGCCATGGTAAAAGGCAGAGCGGTATCAGAAGATTTTGATGTGGATGTTCGGATTAAGAGGAAATCGTGCGATAGATGTAGGCTGATTACAGGAGGATACTATGAGGCCATAGTTCAGATCAGGGCAGAAAACCGATTTCCTACGTCAGAGGAAAGATCGAGATGCAAAGATATCGCAGCCAATGTCATCAATCAACTTCAAAAAAGCAATAGGATGACCTTCATCTCTAGCATAAAAGAGTTAAAAGAAGGCAGCGATATCTATGTTGTACCCATCCATGCGGGCGATCTGGTAGCCAGGGCCATCACAGAGAGATTTGGTGGTCAGATTTCTAGGGCAGCAAAATTGGTTGGACGAAGGGAGGGGAAAGATGTTTATCGCGTATCATTTTCAGTTCGACTACCCCAGTTCATGGTTGGAGATATCCTTTCCCTCGGGGACTTCATCATCGATATTACTAGTACGGGGAAAAGGATTGTCGGGAGGGACTTAAAGACGGGTGCAAGATTTAACTCAGATATGAAAGATATGGTCGATGCTGAGCTTTTATGTCATAGAAGTGATGCCAAGACTACTGTCCTAACGATGGTGCAAGGCGATGAGATTCAACTGCTAGATCCCGATTCATATGAGCCAATCACTCTCCCGCGACCAGCATTTTTGAATGCAAAAGGTGGGGATGAGGTATCAGTCATAAAAACTCACAAGTGTATGTTTGTCTTACCAGATTGAATTATTGGTACCAGTCCAAGTTCTCTGTCACAAAGTCGATTAAATCATTGAAAAAGTTTTTGGATTCAGCGGTCATGGCAGTCTTGTTTATCAGCTTAATGGCCCTGCTAGCATGATCTTTTGATACCTCTTTTGTCTTAGCCAGAGCACCGCATTCTTTTATTATTTTTTTTAGCCTATCTATCCCTTCTGCACCTACCTTCTTAGCCTTGATGATATCTCTCAGCTCCTGCTGCAAATCTCTATTTGCCAATTTGTAGGCATAAACTATGTGCAATGGTTTCTTTCCCAGAAGAATATCTCCACCCGTTGATCTTCCATACTGCTCCTCTGACGCGAAGGTGCCAATGATGTCATCTTGGATATCAAACGAATAACCAATGTGTGTAGCAGCCTCCTTCAATATCTGAAGATCCTGTGCAGGTGCACCTCCCAAGATGGCACCTGTTAACATGCTAGCTTTGAACAATGAGGCAGCTCTTTTCGATGCCATAACATACCATTCCTCTACAGTAGGCTCTTTATGTTCAAAAAGCAGATCAAGAGTCTGACTTTCGTTGACTGCCTTATAGTCCTCTAAAAAGAGTTGGATCACCGTGCCAACGCAATTTACGTCAAAGTTTGACTCAAATAAGGTCTTCAGGGCTTGGCTAAAAAGTATGTTTCCGTAGAAGACTGCTATACTTTCCCCAAATCTGTCCTCATACGTGAAGAGTTTATGGAATACATCCCCCCCTCTTCTTTTCTCATCTCTGTCCACTAAATCATCGTGGATCAGGATTCCATGGCGATACAGCTCTATGCCAACACAAATATCTATTATGTCTTTTATCTCCCCAGTATACCCCTTGTAGGCCAGCAAAGTGCTACATGAGGCTATTCTCTTCCCTTTTCTGAGCAGAAATTCTTCTACCTGAGCGAAAACATCTCCAATGAATGGATGATAGGCTTTCTCCTCTTCCAAGACGGTTTTAAAATACTCCCTCAATTTATGGTCTATCAGCTCGGTATACTCTTCCAATAACCTATCCATATCTCACAGCCTCGACAGGACTCATTTTTGCTGCCCTTCTGGCCGGATACAAACCCGATATGATTCCCACCAATATCGCAACGGACAAACTTCCGATCGCCACTTCTGGGGTAATTATTGCAGGCATTTCCATTCCGATATAAAAACTAACGCCAATGCTTACCAATGTGGCAGTAATTGTTCCCAATATGCATCCCAATATGCCTCCGACCAGACTGATCATACCCGCTTCGGTCAAAAACAGCAAAATGATGTTCGAATTGGTGGCTCCAATTGCTTTCATAATCCCTATCTCATGGGTTCTTTCCATCACAGACATCAGCATGGAGTTCATGATGCCTATGGAGCCTACGATCAGTGCAATGGAAGCAATTCCAACGAGAACTGCTTGGAGCATCAAGAAGACCGTTCCTATCTGCTCTATCATCGAACTCATTGTCATCGCTTGGGCGAAGTCTTCCATATTATGGTTCTCGTCTAGTGTTCTCTTAATCTCCTCGGCGATATCATCAGCCCTGTCGATGTCACTAATTCGCACCGTCAGCATATATATGTCCTTGGTTCCCAAGACATCCTGGGCAGCTCTTATAGTTAGAAATATGTTGGGGTCAAGGTCTGTAGAAGCCATCGCTCCGGCTTTTTCAAGGACTCCGACCACCACGAACTTCTCTCCGTTAATTGTTAGGCGATCGCTAACACCGATATCTTCATCGAAATATTCATGTGCAACGTTATATCCGATGGTACATCCCCGGTAGTCACCCTCGTGTATCCATCGCCCTTCTTCGAATTCAGCATACACTTCATACATTTCTTCCAGGTCTCGTGTTTCGCCAGATATTATCGTGACCGGGGTGCGCTCCTTTCTGTATTCGACTTGGGCGGTTCCATACATCCAACGTCCCGTACTCTCGACACCGCCTATCCTTTCTATATCTACAATATCTCTATCTGTAATAGGTTCGGCGTAGCCGCCCAGTCCTGGTATTATCTGCCGCCCAGGCATAACGGTTATGATATCAGCCATACCTGTAAGCTCCTTTGTTATCGAGTGCTGCATACCATAGCCCACCGCTATCAAAGCTATAATCGCTGCTATCCCTACTGCGATGCCCAGAAGGGTCAAAAATGAACGGAACTTACGCTCCCTTATGTTCCTATATGCTAAGAGAAGGCTATCGTAGAACATTTTTATACCTCTAGGATGACTTTTTATGCCTTCAGGGTGCCATCGCGCATTCTGATACTTCTATGCGCTCTGGCTGCAATCTCTGGATCATGGGTTACTATTATGAGCGTTTCACCTTTTTTGTTCAATTTTTCCAGAAAGTCCATGATCACTTTGCCTGCTTCTGTATCTAGATTTCCAGTTGGCTCATCGCCAAAGATCACTGGTGGATCGTTTGCAAGCGCTCTTGCGATCGCAACTCTTTGTTGCTCTCCTCCGCTGAGTTCTGATGGCTTGTGGTTTGCTCTATCCGACAGGCCAACGATTTTTAATAGCTCTTCAGCCTTTTTAATTCTTTTCCCACGCGAAGCGCCATAAAACATCATCGGGAGCGAGACGTTTTCTAGCGCGTTAAGCGTAGGAATCAAATTGAACATCTGAAAAATGAATCCTATTTTCTCCCTCCTAATTTTAGCCAACTCATTATCGTTGAGCTTTGAGGTATCGACATCGTCGATAAATACGTTTCCGCTGGTGGGACGATCCAGACAGCCTATCATGTTCAATAGGGTGGATTTTCCTGAGCCCGACGGTCCTTCTATGGCTACGTAGTCTCCATCAGGGATATCTAGGCTGACTCCTCTGAGAGCAGGCACCTCTATTTCTCCCATCTTGTATATCTTCTTCAAGTTTACGGCGCGGATCATTCAAACTTACTCCGCCTATGTCGATATACATAATATCCGCCGATAACCAGAGCAACGACAATTAGCAGTATTACGATTTGATAAGAAATAGAAGAACTACTCTGTATTTCTACTACGCCTACAGGTACAGTATACTCCTTAGATTCATAAGACCTGCTACCATCTTTGAATACAACTTTGAAGCCAATATCTGTTCGGCCTATTGGTATATCCCTCGTGTCAATTTCAAATCGAGCTGAGAATACGTCATCGGGTTCCATTGTTCCTATGAAAACCTCAGAAGGTATCATTCTTAGGTCGGTGACTGGAATCACTCTGACGCCGGTGACATCACGCGATCTGCTATTTGCGACATCGAAAGAAATCTCCGCATACTCTCCTCTTGGAACGGATGCAGGGGCATCGGTTAGAATCAGTATGACCCCTGGTTCATCGATCACGTTGATCGATACTTTTGTACTGGATTCCTGATAGCGGTCGGCAAATCTGTATGATACCTTGAAGTCGATATCATTTCGGCCTACTGGCAAGTCGGTCGTATCCAGATTGAATAGGGTGGTCGCCTTCTGCTCAGACTTAATTTCCCCTATGAAATATTCAGATGGATTGATGTCTCCCTCCATCATGGGGACTACACGGACGCTCGAAACGCTCTTGGACATCCTATTTGCGACATC
>JAQURP010000061.1 GCA_028715545.1 Methanocellales archaeon
ACATTAGCCATATTAGCTCCACTGACTGCAACGATGAACTCTCGCGCAGAATCTTCTTCATGATCCTCACGGACCATCAGGCGTGCCACCACCGTTGCAACCGCCGATGATACGCCTGGTAGCCACGACACAAGTGAACCAGCCAAACTTCCGGTGAAAATACCTCTTGCAATCTTTTCTTTAGGTAGCTCGAACCCTGTCCTTGTTTGAACTGGAACTTCCGTTTTGGTGAGCAAACTGATCAGAAGCATGCTCGCTCCAAACAGTCCTGAGAGCAATGGGAGTAATATGGATGGTTCGCCGAACTTTATAATCGGTGCCATCAAAAAACCTCTTGTGAACGAGAAGAGACCCAACCATCCGGATACAAGGAAAACTACTATTGCAAATACTTTATACCTTAAATGTTCAAACGGGCTTTCAGCCATATATCCACGTTCCGTCCATATCATGATTATCACTATGAAAAGCAAGATCCAGCCCATATACTGGCTGATTGCATCATAGGTATTTTTGAACAAGATGGCAAGGGGGAGTACTAGCAATAATGATACCACAACAGAGCCAGCGCTACCTAATGCAGATAATTTGATTGCCTCCATACCATGCCCCTCTAGCAACAACTTATGTGCTGGGAGCACGACAAGCGCGGTATCTGCCTCTGGAGCACCAAGAAATATCGATGGAATGAAATCCAAGAAGGTATTTGTCACTGCATTCGCGACGATGATGATCGCAATGTAAATGGGTGTAAACCCTAATTTAAGCAAAAAAGATGAAAATGCTACAAGTAGCAACGCGACATTGTTGACATGAAGTCCTGGAGTTAAACCGGTGATAATGCCCAACAAAAAGCCAAAAAGCACAGATGCCAATACAAGGTGGATCGATATACCGGGCATGTTAGGTTAGTTTACATTTGGATACATGAAGATGGCGATATCAACCTTACCTTAATTTGAAATATCGAGTCCAAAATCCTCCTCTGCAAAAATGAAGTTTAGCTACTATAGATTTGGCTCTCCTTGAGTAGATACTTGAAATTTCCAATCTGTATCCGTATTTGTATCCTTTCCGTTGGGAAGTCTCGCCCAACTGTACTTATCATCTTTATCATCACTTCCCATTAATGTTCTGTCTATCTCATTTCCATTTAGATCTATTAACACGATGGATTCATCTTTATTGTCCAACCATTGTTTGCTATGAGTGTAGACCCAGTATCCATTTGCGGATATTATGGTATCTTGATGTATCGTGATATTTAATGTTGTTCCATGGGTTGTGGATAATGTCCATCCGCTTATATTTACGTTGATTGTGGCAGGGTTGTAAAGCTCAACCCATTCATTTCCAGAGTCATTTCCATCAGGATTTTGCTCAAATTCATTTATCACGATCTGAGGGTATGTCTGGGTTGGTGTCTGAGTTGCTGTTGGTGTCGGCTCTGGAGTTGATTTTGGAATGGGTGTTGGGGTATGTGTAGGGGTGATCATTGGTGTTGGTACTGGTGTGGTTGTTGGGGTTTGAGTTGGGGTTGGCGTATGTGTTGGCGGAGGTGTTGGGGTTTTTTGAGAAGGTGTTGGCGTTTGAGTGAGAGTTGGTGTTGGTGCTGGCGTTGGAACTGGTCTGGGTGGCAGTGTTGGAGCTGGAGTTGGTGCTATTGTCGGCATTGGTCTTGGTGTAAGCGCTGGCGTTGGTTTAAGCGTTGGTGTTGGCTTTAGAGTCGGTGTTGGCGTTGGAGCTAGTGTGACTTCTGATGGTGTGACCTCTCTTTCAATGCATCCTGAAATCAACATGATTAGCATACTCAGCACCAAAATAAAGACGATGATCTTCACATTTTTGTATCAAGTGTTTCTAAACATACAAAACCTTTTTCACTAAACAGGGTCAGAGTAGAGTTAAGTGTAGGAAGGAGAGACATGAAAGATATTCTACGAAGTCGCCTAACATCTAAAATGGATGAAAAGGTGGCTAAATTTACATCATCTTTAGGAGTAGATCAATGGATTTTTAAAACAGACATACTCGTGGATAAAGCACATGTCATAATGCTGTATGAACAAGGCATAATTCAAAAGGATGATTGCTACGTCATATTAAAGGCGCTAGATACCATTGAGAAAAGTGGCGTTGCATATGTAAACATATCTGAACACGAGGATGTTCATATTGCAATCGAGTCAAAGCTTATCGAGTTGGTTGGTGAAGTTGGGGGGCGAATGCACTCCGGAAGATCGCGCAACGATGAGATTGCTACATGTATAAGGATTGCTATAAGGGATGAGCTATTGGGGCTAATGGGCGAGATAATTGGGTTGAGAAAAACTCTGCTCAACCTCGCAGGGAAACATACCAAGACGATAATGCCTGGATTTACCCACCTTCAGCATGCTCAACCCACTACGTTTGCGCATCACCTGATCGCCTATGCAGATGCTTTTGAGAGAGATTTTGATCGGCTCGTAGATGCATATGTGCGTGTGAACCTATGTCCACTTGGTGCAGCCGCACTGGCCTCAACTGGATTTCCGATTAACCGAGAAAGAACTGCGCAGCTACTGGGCTTTTATGACTTGATTGAGAATTCAATGGATGCCGTCAGTACAAGAGACTTTGCCATAGAGTGTATATCTGCCTTTGCAAACACAATGGTTGATTTGAGCCGCATTGCGGAAGAGTTCATTCTATGGAGTACATCTGAGTTCGACTTTATCGAATTAGACGATAGGTACGCGTCTACAAGCAGCATTATGCCTCAGAAAAAGAACCCTGATGTGCTTGAACTGATCAGGGCCAAAACTGGCTCTGTCTACGGTGAACTCATGTCAGCACTTGCAATATGTAAGGCATTGCCCTACAGCTATAACATTGATTTGCAGGAAGTTTCTCCACACTTGCTAAAGGCAGTCAAAATCACCAAGAATTCAATGTGCATCATGGCAGGCGTGGTGGATACTATACAAGTCAAAAGTGATATGATGACTGCTGCCACTGCGGTCGGATTCATTACAGCAACTGAGCTATCGGACACAATGGTCCGAGTAACTGGCATCCCATTTAGGACAGCCCACCGAGTTGTCGGAGCATTAGCTAGGGCCGGAGGAAAGCCTGTTTTAGAGCAAATAGATACTATAGCGAATAAAATAATCGGAAAACGATTGAGCGATATGGGGCTTACGCAAGAGATCATCGATAAGGCGCTTGACATAGAGCAGAACATCAGAGTTCGAAGTATAAGGGGCGGGCCTTCCCCTGATGAATGCGAACGTATGATAAAAGAGAGAAGAAAGAGCATTGCAATTGATGCAGATCTCTTGCAACAAAAAACCAATAAAATAAACGTTGCATTGGAGCAGTTAAACGCCATCATCAGATCAGGGGTATAAAAATGATGATAGGGGATAGAATCAAAATTCAACGAGGCAATATCACTTATAAAGGAATACTGATGCCCAGTAGGGACGATTCTATCGTTCTAAAACTAGACAATGGCTACAACATTGGTATAAAGAAAGATGCCAAAACTTTCGTCAAGATAATTGAAAAGGGAAAGAAAATTGCGCCCCAAAAAACATCTGCACCTCTAATTAATCCCTCTCTACCAACAGTAAGTATTTTGACCACTGGGGGCACGATCGCCAGCAAGGTCGACTATAGGACTGGAGCGGTGACAAGTCAGTTCGATGTAGAGGATATTCTTCGTGCAATACCAGAATTGAGAGAAATTGCGAATTTTAAGGGAGAAGTCATCTACAACATATTAAGCGAGAACATGAGATCTGAATATTGGCAAACGCTGGCAAGAGCTATCGCTGCAGAGATTGAAGGCGGTGCTGAAGGTGTGATGATCACTCATGGGACTGACACTATGGGTTATACGGCAGCTGCACTCTCGTTCATGTTGGTAACACCTGTTCCGATAGTCCTTGTTGGTTCACAACGAAGTGCTGATAGGCCAAGCAGTGATAATGCCATGAATGCTGTATGTGCAGCAAAGGTGGCAACTAGCGATATAGCAGAGGTATCAGTTGTGATGCATGCAACCATGTCTGACAACTATTGCCTAATACATAGGGGTACTAGGGTAAGGAAGATGCACACATCTAGAAGAGATGCGTTTCATTCGATCAACGCTTCGCCCATAGGGAAAGTTGACTACTCTACCCGAGAGATCGAGACTTTTGTGGAATACAAAAAAAAGGGTGAACATAGGGTGCTGATAAGAGATCATATCGAGCCAAAATGTTCTTTGGTGAAGTTTTATCCTGGCGCTGATCCTGAAATAGTTGATCACTATGCCTCAAGATATAAGGGCCTGGTGATTGAAGGTACTGGGCTGGGACATGTTTCCACAGAGTGGATTCCGCACATCAAAAAAGCAGTGGAAAAGGGAATATCTATAGTCATAACTTCACAATGCTTTAGTGGTAGAATTTGCGACCTAGTATACGACACAGGCCGAGATCTGCTCAAGGCAGGTATCATTGAGGGGGGGGACATGTTACCTGAAACTGCACTTGTCAAACTGATGTGGATTTTGGGAGGGACTAAAGATCCAGATGAAGTAAGGACTTTAATGAGGAAAAACATAGCTGGTGAAATCAGTGGACTATGATGGCTTGGGTCTTAAGGCAGGATTAGAGATTCATCAACAGTTGGATACTAAGAGAAAGTTATTTTGTAATTGTCCTACCGAGTTGAGCAGATCAAGCCATTCAACCTATGGGATACATCGACATCTCCAAGTATCAGAGAGTGAACTCGGCGAGATTGATAGGGCTGCATTAGAAGAGGCGCAAATTAAACGTCGATTTATCTACAAGGGATACGATACGACATGTTTGGTCGAGAATGATGAAGAGC
>JAQURP010000062.1 GCA_028715545.1 Methanocellales archaeon
TGAATAAGAAGATAAAAAAAGCCTGTGAGGCTCACCAGAATATCCAGGAGATTAGAGAAAAAGCACTCAGACTGGATGAAGAGACCAGTGACTATGAGTCGCTGAGGGCAAGATGGGACACGCTAAGGGAGAAGGAACAAAAGATCAAAAGCCTTGAGGGTCAAAAGAGCATCTATGAGGGTCAAAAGCACCAGGCAGAAGAAGAGCATAAATCCGATATGGCACGCATCTTATCCCACCTCAGCATACAGGAAGAGAGACTTGGCAAGATAGTAACGGACGTAGATGGTGAGGAGGCTTTTTTTCTTCTAAAAAGGGAGGGGGCTCTAGAAGAGAGGATCGAGCGAATAAAGCTGGAAATGGAGTGGTTGCGCGATAGAGAGAGCCTAATCTCAAGCCTGAAGATAGAGCACGATAAGTCTCATAGAGAGCTGGACGAGGTTTCAGCAAGGACGAAAAGGATCAGCTCAGAATCCTTCGTACTCTCCGAAATCCAAGAGCAAATGGACCGAATAAAGAGCGACAAGGAAAGGAAGCAAGAAGAGCATTCTCTCAAATCCAAGAAGATCGAAAAAGAGATCGAAGAAATTTTGACTCAGATAAAGAGCATTGAATTTAGTGAAACAGAGCGGGGACAGCTTAGCGAGATGCGACTTGCGCTGGAAGCCAAGAAGCAGAAGAAGGAAATGTTAGAGCAGAAGCGGAGAGAATTGGACAGAATGGGCGATGTGTCTAAATTGATCGAGGATCTGAAAGCTCAGAAGGTACAAAAGGAGTTGATGCAGAGGGAATTGCAGGCTTCATTAAAAGAGCTCCTGATAGATAAGACCCGGTATGAAAGAGTTGAGCTTGAATTGAAGGAGATGGAAAGAAAAAGAAGTGAATTAAAGGGAGACATTCGCGAAAAAAAAGGCAAGGCAGATCAAATAAAAAGGAATATAGAGGACCTCTTAAGACTCAGAGAACAGACCAAAGAGCTAGAGGAGAAACTCAAGGAGTTGCAGGAGACGTCAGAGGTGCTCACTCTGCTGAAGGATAAGATATTCCACAAGAGAGGGATAGTTATGTATGCCATCAATCAGCTACTACCGCAACTTGCCAAGGAATCCTCCGTCAACCTCTCAGACCTGACGGATGCCAGATTCAGCAAGGTACAGCTGACACCCTACGAAGAAAACAAGAGCTATGGCATTCGCATCGGTGTGGAGGGGGCTGATGGCTTGTTCCATGACGTACAGGAGTTTAGCGGCGGTGAGAGAACGCAGATCAACGCCGCCCTGAGATTTGCGATCGCCAAGGAACTTGCAAGTCTCCCCCAGGTTGGCAGGACATTTGGCAGGATGAAAACCCTTTTCATTGATGAAGGGGATCTCGGCTCCCTGGACACAGAAGTCAGCAGGGAGCTCTTTGTCAAAAAACTCTTTGACATGGGTCAGTTCTTCGACAAAATCATTTTGATCACCCATTTGACTGAAGTGGCAGATAAATTCCCAGGCAAGATAAGGGTGTACATGACGCCCGATGAGAGGTCCAGAATAGAGGTGGAAACGTGAATTTCGCCGATGCACTGGAGGATATCAAAAAGTATGGTCAACTGGCACACAAAAAAGACCAAACGACGTTAAAAGATGTGGCTATAGAGGAGTTCAAACTAGCTGATGAGACTATGGACTTGGTAGCCATCGATGGATCGCACTCATTCATTTTGGATCTTGCTGGGATGAAATTAGCTGTGATTAGGGTCTGCGCACTGGAATACACGTTCGTTGTCGGCACAAAAATAGGCTTCAAGCTCAAGAAGTCCTACATCGTTGAGCACCCCATTGTGGTCTCATCGCATGAGGAGTTCGTTGAATGCCAATCTGAGCTATATAAGAACATCTTTGAGCATGCAAGAAGGTCGAAATTAAACACTTACTCATATATAGCCAACGAGCTCAGGAGATTTGAAGAGTATAAACTCCTGAATCAGGTTTCAGGTAATACTTCTGGGGAGATATTGGCAATTGATGGCGCATTGACCATACCACCACCGTTCCTGAGCAAGTTCTCGGATATGATGGAAGACACCATCAAAAAATGCGAAGACCATGAGAACATATTGCTCGGCGTATCCAAAGACTCTGAGACTCATACATTTGGCTCACCCTCGACCGACGAGGAGTTGTTGTTCAAGGTCAAAAAGCAAGGTCACCTATATGTCAAGGTGAATCTGGAGGGGACCTATACCCGTTATGGGGACGTTTACTTCGCTAAGTTGCATCCGATGGCTATGAAGTGGTTCAGGATAGATATAGAAACCAAAGAAAATCCAGACCGCGTGTTCCCGATACTAGCACACTATGCGAGGTCGGAACTCTGCCCGGGCTATATATACCCTTTATTAGAGGCACACCGACTGGCTGTGATGGTCCGAAGGCTTCATGATATATATGAAAAGAGGATCATAGCACTCGCTCCCAAATATGGCATATCCCTTGGGGACATCCTTAGGGGAAGAACTGATATCGAAGGGTCAAAGATGAGAATGTTTCATGAATTTTTGGACAGGGTGAGCAAATGAAGATCGGAGAGGTTATATCTGCATCAGTTTTAGGAGGCATCGATACAAAACTGGAGCTCGATAACCCCGAGGACCTGAGGGTGGGGTACCCCATCATCGTGGAAGGAAAAAGATACGACTTCTACTGCCTGATCCAAGATATTCGCAACCCGCCTGCAGGGATTATCGAGCAAATCGCAGGATCCGAACTTGGGGGGTCAGTAGTGCCTATGATCTCTCCGGGAATCCACGAAGGGTATGGCGGACAGATATTTTTCTCAAAAGCTTTGTTAAAGCCCATTCAGCTGATAGATGATGTTGGTAAATTGCATGAGCCAGAGACGATACCTCCTTACTTCTCAGAGGTTCGAATGGCTGTCAGGGAAGATGTCCAGAAGATATACCAGTCCACAGAGACGACCATGCCGATTGGTTCTTTGCGCGGTATACCGGATTTCGAAATTCCGCTGGACTTTGCCAGCCTGACTGAAAAGCCTTTTGCCATTTTTGGGCGTACTGGTATGGGAAAGACCATACTGTGTAAGATCGTGTGCAACTCTATTCTGGCAAAGGATACAGCAAGCATACTTCTATTTGACATGCACCAAGAGTACGGTATGTACTCCAAAAGTGACAATTCTCCGGGTTTGAAATTCTTTTTCCCCCATAAAGTGGAGATGTTTTCGCTTGATCCGTCGAATACAGAAGCCAGACCATTCGTGATCAGCCCTAAGGAGATAACCCCTTCGGATATCATCGTAGCTTTTCAGGATCTGTCAGACCCCATGGCAGATGCTTTGTATTGCCTGGACAGGACAAAAGGAGACAAGGACCTCATAACTGCCATTCTGAATGCGACACCAGATTCAGACGAAAGGATTCATGCGGGTGCACTTCAGGCGCTCCGGAGGAGGATTGCACGAATGGATAGGTTTGACTTTGTCAAGGATACATCCCACGACATTTTCAGCCATATAATGTCCCTGATTCAAGCAAAGAGGTCCATCGTACTTGACTTCGGAAAGTACGGCAGGGATATGACCGCATACCTGTTCATCGCAAATATACTAGCGAGACGATTGTATGATCTCTATAGCGAGAGCGAGAAAGACGATCTCCCCCGCCTCGTATTGTTCATAGAAGAGGCACATAAATTTCTGGATCCCCGTATCGCGTCATATACCGTCCTCAGCATACTTGCCAGAGAGACGAGAAAGTTTAACCTGGTTCTCGCGTTAATCGACCAGCGTCCATCGCGCATAGATGATGAGGTTCGGAGCCAACTGGCGAACAGACTGATTTTATCACTCAAGGAGCCAAACGATATCACCTCTGCGCTGGCTGGCATCCCAGACAGGAGCGCATGGGAGGGCGTAGTTGGCGCGATACCCGCACGAACGGTCTTAGCGGTGGGAGATGCCATCAGAGTGCCGACGGTCATCGAGATAATGGAATATAACACGAATTTCATGAGGCGGTTTACCGATAATATGAACAGCAGCGAGATCAGCGACCTATCCAAAGATGTGGACAGGATATTTGAATGAGTGAAAAAATCATGGACCACCCCTGTTTTGACGAAAATGCACATTTTCGCGTGGGGAGAATACACCTACCGGTTGCACCAAAGTGCAACATAAAATGCAGATATTGCGAGGCTGGCATTTGTTCTGATTCTGATGTAAGAGGCGTGCCAGGTGCAACCCTAAGAGTCATGTCTCCTTCAGAAGTGCTCTCCGTTGTAAAAAATGCTATCAATGCAGACCCCAGAAACAAGATCGTAGCAGTGGCAGGACCCGGAGATCCATTGGCAAATCAACAGACGTTTGAGACGCTTGCTCTAGTTAAAAATCATTTTCCCCAGTTGAAGACATGCCTATGCACCAACGGTCTTCTGCTCCCGGAAAAAATACATCAGCTGTCTAATCTAGATTACATAACGGTGACTATCAATGCTGTTACCCCTAAAACAGCTAAAAAGATATACAGGTGGATAAATCTGGACGGCAAAAAAAGCAAGGATTTTGAGGTACTGCTCAGAAACCAACGATTAGGGATTCAACTTGCGAGCGAACTTGGAATCACTGTGAAGATAAACACGGTGTTAATTCCTGGTATCAACGAACATGAAATCGAGGATATAGCTCGCTGGGCATCCTCCTACGCATACATCATGAACGTGATGCC
>JAQURP010000063.1 GCA_028715545.1 Methanocellales archaeon
ATGGGTGAATTGCATCTGGAGATCGTTGCCTATAGAATTAAGCACGATCATAAAGTTCCTATCACGACATCACAACCAATAGTGGTCTATCGAGAGAGCGTACAAGGCAGAGCAGGACCTGTAGAGGGCAAATCTCCCAATAGGCACAACAGATTTTATATCTCGGTTGAGCCGTTGCCAAAGGAGGTCATTCAATTAATCAAATCCAATGCGGTGTCAATGAAGACGAAGGAACTTGAGCGAAGACAAATGTTAATGGCGGCTGGAATGGACAAAGAGGAAGCCAAGAGTATCGCAGGAATTTATGGTTCAAATGTACTTCTCGATATGACAAAAGGAATCCAATATCTTAGAGAGACCATGGAACTGATCCTAGAGGGGTTTGAAGAGGTGATGCGAAATGGTCCTTTGGCCAAGGAGCCATGCCAAGGTGTAAAGGCTAAACTGACGGATGTAAAGTTACATGAAGATTCAGTGCACAGAGGTCCAGCACAGGTCATTCCTGCTGCAAGACAGGCGATTCAAGCAGGCATATTGATGGCAAGTCCGTCACTCCTTGAGCCAATTCTAGATGTATACGTCCAGGTTCCAGCAGACTACATGGGTAGCGCATCCAGAGAGATTCAAGGACGTCGAGGGCAGATTTTAGAGGTCCGTTCTGAGGGGGATATGGTTATTATTAGGGGAAAAGCACCTGTAGCAGGGCTTTTTGGGTTTGCGGGAAGTATCAGATCCGCCACTGAGGGGCGGGCCCTGTGGAGTACAGAATATGCAGGATTTGAATCTCTCCCATCAAATCTTCAGGCGGATGTTATAAGGCAAATAAGGCAAAGAAAAGGTTTAAAATCAGATATGCCTAAACCAAGTGATTATGTTGATCAGTAAGCAAAAAGATTTAAAGTCAAAAACTCTAAAAGGGTGTTGAGGAGGATAAAGTATATGGCGAAACCACATCTAAATTTGGCAATGATCGGTCACGTTGATCATGGAAAGTCAACTATGGTGGGGAGACTCTTGACCGAAACAGGAGCTATTCCAGCGCATACGATCGAGCAATACAAAAAAGAGGCAGAAGCAAAGGGAAAAGCCACGTTCGAGTACGCATGGGTCATGGATACTTTGAAAGAGGAGAAAGAACGTGGTGTGACTATCGACGTCGCTCATAAGAGATTTGATACCTCTAAGTATTATTTCACCGTAGTAGATTGCCCTGGTCACAGGGACTTCGTAAAGAACATGATCACCGGGACTTCTCAGGCAGATGCCACTGTGTTAGTGGTTAGCGCAATTGAGGGAATCCAGCCACAGACGAAAGAACACGTATTTCTCGCGAGAACGCTGGGAATCAATCAAATGATCGTTGCTATAAACAAGTTAGATGATGTAAACTACTCTGAAAAAAAATACAATGAGATCAAGTCAGATGTCAGCAATCTCTTGAAGACGGTGGGTTTCAAGCCAGAGCAAGTCCAGTATGTTGCGGTATCAGCCTATAAAGGAGACAATATCGTAAAGAAGAGCGACAACACAAAATGGTATGATGGACCAACGCTCTTAGAGGCGCTTGAGAACCTAAAGGAACCAGAGAAGCCTGTTACCCTTCCCTTGAGAGTGCCTGTACAGGATGTGTACACTATCTCGGGTGTGGGTACTGTCCCAGTCGGTAGAGTTGAAACTGGTAAAATGAAGAAGGGTGATAAGATCATATTCCAGCCATCTAACGTTCCTGGGGAAGTAAAATCGATTGAGATGCACCATGAAGAGATTCCAGAGGCGATACCAGGGGATAATATTGGTTGGAATGTGCGTGGGATAGGCAAAGGAGACATACGAAGAGGCGATGTTTGTGGGCATCCAGATAACCCACCCACAGTAGCGGATGAGTTTACTGCGCAAATCATCGTTTTACAGCATCCGTCTGCGATTACAGTTGGTTACACGCCGGTGTTTCACTGCCACACAGCTCAAGTCGCATGTACCATTATTGAGATACAAAAGAAGCTTGATCCAAAGACGGGGGCAGTCCTAGAGACAAATCCAGACTTCATAAAGGCTGGTGATGCAGCGATACTCCAGGTCAAGCCAAGTCGACCATTGGTTATAGAAAACGTCAAGAAAATCCCTCAGCTAGGAAGATTTGCGATCAGGGACATGGGGCAGACCATCGCAGCAGGTATGGTCATAGACATTAAATCAAGATAAACATGGATCAGAAGGCAAGGATCAGGTTATCAGGGATCAATCCAGCTGAACTGGATGCTATTTGCGATAAAATCAAGCAGATCGCTGAGAAAACGGGCGTGAGCAGGGCAGGTCCAGTCCCACTGCCTACTAAAAGGCTCATAGTGCCGTGCCGTAAGTCTCCAGATGGCGAAGGGACGGCAACATGGGATCGCTGGGAAATGAGGGTACATAAGAGACTAATGGACATAGATGCAGATGAACGCGCCTTAAGGCAACTGATGAGAATACAAGTCCCCAAAGATGTCAGCATCGAGATTGTTCTGGAGAATTAGTGCCATGGCTGAAAAAATTACCCTATCTGTGATAAAGGCGGATATAGGAAGTTATCCCGGGCATACAAAGGTCCATCCTGCATTGCAGTCCCAAGCAGAGGAGAATCTGAAAAAAGCGAAGGAAGAAGGTTTAATTCTGGATGAGTTTGTCACACACTGTGGCGACGACCTTGAACTCATAATGACCCACCGAAGGGGCGTTGACGACTCTAAAATCCATGAATTGGCATGGAAGACTTTCCAAGACTGTGCCTCCTTAGCAAGAAAAATGAAGCTCTACGGAGCCGGGCAGGATATTCTCTCCGATGCCTTCTCAGGCAATGTGAAAGGGCTTGGCCCTGGTGTTGCAGAGATGGAGTTTATTGAAAGAGAATCGGATCCGGTTATCATCTTCATGGCTGACAAGACTGAGCCTGGTGCTTGGAATCCTCCTTTGTATAAAATATTTGCCGATCCATACAATACTGCGGGTCTGGTCATTGATCCAGGTTTACATGATGGATTTATCTTTGAAGTTCATGATGTCATTAAGGTTAGAAAGATCGAGTTTGATACTCCGGAGGACATCTATGATATGCTTGCATTTATCGGCCAGCCCAGTAGATATGTGATCAAGTCGGTACGTAGGAAAGACGGGCTGATAGCAGCTACAGCCTCTACACAGAGGCTCAGTCTCATTGCTGGCAAGTATGTGGGAAAAGATGATCCTGTTTGCATAGTAAGAGCACAGCATGGTTTACCGGCGGTGGGAGAGGTTCTAGAGCCCTTTGCATCTCCACATATAGTTGCAGGGTGGATGCGTGGTAGCCATCGCGGTCCTTTGATGCCGGTATCTGTGCAGCAAGCACATCCAACGAGGTTTGATGGTCCCCCAAGGGTGATAGCTTTAGGATTTCAGCTTGCAGAAGGCAAGTTAATAGGTCCTGTGGATATGTTTGATGATCCAGGATTTGATCTTGCGAGGAAAAAAGCGCTTGATATAGCAGATATCATGAGGGCGCAAGGTCCATTTGAGCCCCATCGTTTATCTGCAGAGGAAATGGAGTACACTACACTTCCAAAGGTTGAAGAAAAGCTAGAGAAACGATGGAAAAAGTTAATCTAGCACTCGAATCCGAGATCGATAACTTAAGTGGTTACCACCGATTGTTGCCCATACTTATATTACATATGTTTGAGTAAGCCAGTCTAATATCTCTTTTTTCTTTAGCTTTGGACCACCATTTTGGGTTAATACTAGGGAGGTAGGGGAGCTATTTATCCTTGTGTAGTCTATATGCTGTTGACGATATGCCATTCATTTATGCGTTTCATTTTGATATATCTGATCTGAGATGGGTTTAACGATGGAGTAAAATCTGAAAGAAAAATTTAAACTAGGTATGGGCTTTTAGCGCTAGAAAATTAATGGAAGGTATATATACACATTAAAAATAGATTTTTTGGGTATAATAGGTTGACTTGAAAAAAGACATCATGGGTGCAGATTAAAAGTATGATGGATTTGTATGAAAAGGGCTCGTAGTATAGTCTGGACAGCACAGGGGCCTCCGGAGCCTCTAGCCCGGGTTCAAATCCCGGCGGGCCCAATGGCAATCTTAATAGGTGCTTGTGGTATGATAGGTATGGTATATATGTAGTGCCCTTGGAGCACAAGAAACTTTATCATCGCAGCTCTCAATTTTTGAGGAGATGTCTCTAATGCCGAGGTAGCCAAGTGGTCTAAGGCGTCGGTCTTGAGAACCGATGTTCCATCGGAACGCAGGGGTTCAAATCCCTTCCTCGGCGATTTTATCTTTTAGTCCTCATTTTATGGGTCTGTCTATTGAAATGACCTGTAACTCACAGCTCCTGCAAGACTTCACATGAAAGTTTTATACATCGAACCTTCGTTTATTATATTGATTGGACTGTTGTTCAGTTGATTGAAATGTTTCAACAGAAAATGCAAAAAAAAGGTATAAATCAGTTGTTAGATCATAATATGACTTTAAACCAACAAGCTCTCTATCACAATTTTGAGGACCTCGTATCCAGGAGTTTCTGTATGTGAAGATCCTAGGTGCACGTATGTGATCAATCCAACATCATCGATGAGGTACATGGTTGGTACAACTTTTACGTTGTAAATTTGTTGAATTTCAGAA
>JAQURP010000064.1 GCA_028715545.1 Methanocellales archaeon
CCATATTGAAAAATTAAGCACTGCTGCAAAACTAACCCAGAGAAGGTAGGGTATTAACAGATAAGCCGCTGTTTTGGATATTTTAAAAAACTTAAAAATGGTTAACAATATGGCAACCCACAAGATTGCTATTTCTATAAAAGCATAAAATGGAGATTTTAATCCAAAAAAGATAATTGACCATAGGATATTAAGTATAAGCTGAATTCCAAATAAGGTTAGTGCTATTTTTACATATCTTGTTTTAGCCCCACTACTCCATACCAAGTATAGGGAGACGCCCATTAAGATAAAAAGTGTGATCCAAACAGGAGAGAATAGCCAGTTTGGAGGGTTAAAACTTGGTTTTTCTAAGGCAGCATACCATGTTTGGATAGAGGGAAAAGTAAAAAATGAGCCAATAATTCCTGCTAATTGGCAAATTACGATAGAATATACAAGTTGAGATATATTCTTTATTTTCATCATTCATCAATCTAAGGAACTTATTTATTAAATTTATGCTATATTGTTACATACTTAAATCTTCAGAGGCAGATAACGCTGCAATCGCGCCCTCAGCACATGCTACAACGATTTGTCTTACACCACCGGTCACGTCACCCGCAGCGTAGACCCTGGGTAGACTTGTTCTCTGCTTTTTATCGGTGATGATGTAGCCCTGCCCATCAAGTTTTAAGCCTACTGCCTTTGCCAATGTATTATTGGGATATTCACCAACCAATATAAACACACCGTCAACATCTAACTCGTGCAATACGTCCTCTCGCAAATCATGAATTAGGACAGTTTTAACAAGACCTTTTCCCCTTATTTCCTCTACTACTGAGTTCCAGATTGCATTCACACCAGATCGAAGAAGTCTTTTTTGCAATGAGTTCTCAGCCCTGAGTTGATCTCGGCGGTGCACCAAGGTCACATCACAGCCAATGCTTTGGAGGTAGATCGCCTCAGTTGCTGCCGTATTGCCACCACCGACCACGAGGACTTTTTTTCCTCTAAAGAAAAAACCATCACATGCAGCACAATAGGATACACCTTTGCCAAGAAATTCTGCCTCGCCCTGTATGCCGAGTTTTTTATGCAAGGAGCCAGTAGCTAGTATCACTGCATCTGCCGTATATGTGCCCTGATCCGTGTAAAGAGTCACTTTTTTACCCGTCTCAATGTTCTTGACCTCTTCGTATAGGATGCTAACATATTTCGAGGCATGATTTTTTATCTGATCCATGAGCTTCATGCCTTCTATGGAATCAAATCCAGGATAGTTCTCTATTAACCAGGCTTCACTTGCTAGTCCGCCAGCGGTTGCCTTCTCAAGTATAAAAGTCCTCAGTCCGCTTCTAGCTGCGTAAATTCCAGCAGTGAGACCTGCAGGACCTGCCCCAATGACGACCACATCATTTCCCATAACAACACCAATAAGACATATTCCTATTAATGAGTTTTCTTCAGCTAAGAAGATGCCCGAAACTCAAACTCTCCTATGATGCGGCGTTTTGTGCATTTGCAAGCAAGGTAAGTATATTCCTAATCCATCTGCAGAGGCATTGAATTCATTGACGATTACTACGCTCTTTCAAAGATGCCTTTCTTGCTGAAGCATGGTTTCAAAATCGTTTCATGGTCTTCTTGAAAATCCTGGCTTGGAGACCGTAAAATTTTGAATAGCCCTCTGCACTTTTCTGATCTAATGGTCCCTCAAAAATTAATGCATTGGGAGACCTGCGTGCGATTACACCGGCATTTCCCTTGAATAGACGCACCTTGACAAAGCCTGTTACCCTTTCTTGAGTTTTCTCTATAAACGCATTTAGGTCTGCCATCAAAGGATCATCCACTAATCCCTTATAGGCTTGTTCCCCCCACACAGCATCCACAATCGCCTTGAATTTTAACTCAGAGCGGGTCAAAACAAGCTGCTCTAGGTCCCTATGGGCCTTAAGCAAAATAGTAGCAGCAGGATGTTCATAGCTCTCCCTCATCTTCAGACCCAAAACCCTGTCCTCCATTATATCTGATCTACCGACACCATGCTTGCCACCGACCTCATTGAGTTTTTGTATCAGAGCAATGCCCCCCAATTCTTTACCATTTAGAGAGATCGGTATGCCCCTTTCAAATCCAATTTCAATTACCTCTGCCCTATCAGGCGCCTTTTCTGGAGATGTGGTCCATTGGAAGATATCCTCTGGTTGTGCATAAGATGGGTCGTCAAGCAGCCCTCCCTCAATGCTTCTGCTCCAAATGTTGTCGTCAATACTCCAAGGCTTTGCCTTGGTAGCAGGAATCGGTATGTCATGCTCTCTTGCATACTCGATCTCCCACTCTCGTGTTTGATCCAGATCCCTCAGCGGAGCAATCACTTCCAAGTCTGTGGCTCTAAAAACCACATCAAAGCGAAGCTGATCGTTTCCTTTGCCGGTGCAGCCATGAGCTAATGCATCTGCCCCCTCCTTATGTGCGATATCCACGACTTTTTTCGCAATCAACGGACGAGTTAGGGCAGTTCCAAGCACATATCCCTCATAATCACCATTGGCTTTGATCAAAGGAAATATGTAGTCTTGAACGAATTCCTCCCTCGCATCCAAGGTATAATGCTTGTCACTCAGTTTAGCAGCCTTTTCCTCGGCTTCCTTGATTTCAGAACGTGATTGTCCCACATCTGCGATGACCGTGATTACCTGGTCATATCCATAGCGCTCTTTCAATAATGAGATGCATATTGAGGTGTCCAATCCCCCGGAGTAAGATAAAACAACTTTTTTGGGCATTGACAATCAATTAAACCACTCAATATTTTAATGTTGGCACAACACATAGTATGTGGGAATCAAATGACATCGCGAATAGCACTCAAAATAGCTTATTTAGGAAACAACTATCATGGGTTTCAGATACAGCCAGATGTTCCAACCATCGAGGAAAAATTATTCAAAGCATTGGATACAATGGGGATACTGGACGATCCACAGGGGTCAAACTATTCTTACGCAGGAAGAACTGACAAGGGAGTTCACGCACTGGAGCAAGTGGTCGCATTCAATACCGACGCACCTGATAGGGCAATTCCCAGAGCCATAACCAATGAGCTACCAGCCGACATATGGGTATGGAGCAGGGCAGAAGTGCCAAAGACGTTTGATCCCAGAAGAGATGCCATCAGTCGAGAGTACAGGTACGTGCTTTACGGCAAAGGTCTCGATATTTCGAGAATGAGGGATACGTCCAAACTATTGATAGGTGTGCATGACTTTTCGAATTTTGCCACGAACGCGAAAGAGGATGAAAGGGGCACGAAACGCAGGATAGAGCGCGTTGAGATACGCATCGACGGATCCTTCATGACATTGGACATAACTGCTGACAGTTTTATGTGGAACATGATCCGCAAGATCGTGACAGGACTTAGCATGGTGGGGGACGGCAGCAAGGATTACGATTGGTTTAAAGACATGCTGAGACCAGATCAGCATGAGGAGGGCATAGCATCTGCCCCGCCTTTTGGGTTGGTGCTGAAGAGGGTGAACTATCTGAACACAAGATTCATCGATGACGAGTACGTAAAAAAGAGAGCGGGATCAGCGCTCCAAAATCTTTTCCTATGGCATGGAACAATGGGAGAAGTGCTCCAAGACATGAGAGATGCGATGGGTAGTGATTGACTTTTAGCGTTTTTTAATAATCTTATCATGTTTTATGCATTTTAAGAAATCCTTTCGCTGCACACTCTAACAGTAGCTTCTGCCAATCACCTTCTCATTTTTAGTAACCTTATACTCTCAAGAGTTTCTTTTTTTATTCTCCTCTTTTTATTCCTCTCCGCCTATTAATCCACCAATCACGCCGCCAATGAGGCCGAGCACTCCGATAATCACCATTAAAACTGCACCAAGTCCGCCTATTATTGCCCCTACAAATGGAACAATAGATCCGATCACACCTGCCATTATGAAAAATGGTATCGCTGAAATGATGCCCAACAGAAAGCCAACTCCAGCACCGCCGCTAGCACCACCTTTGCACATAATACCTGCAATCAAACCGCCGATAATCACTGAGAGGAATGGCGTTACAAAGATGCCGAGAATAATCGTTATCAAAAGACCTATCATAGCGGGTCCAACGTATTTTGTCATTTTTTATCATCTCCTTTTCATTTTTGGTATTCTATATTATTGTCTATTATTTTCAACCCCCTTAAACACATATTGCCAAAATGTTGTTTTCTTCTAGGTTCTGTTAAAAATGCAGTAGGTGAAAACCCCTTAGTCCCACAGATCACCCCACCACTATTTTCACGCCTCGCCTATCTCCAGCGTTTTTCTACCTGTTATCCTTACCTTTATCCTGATTAGGTGCTATAACCATACTTTTTCAAAATTTCTGGTTCCGTTACTCTCTCAATATATCCGCAGGTTTGATTTCGACAGACCCAAAACAGTGTACCATAGACGTCTCGGAGGTACATGTCATAACCACACACTGGACACACTTTCATTTCTGTACCTACATCAAAAAATGTTTTAGTTGTCGGAGTTTGCTTCGGCTCGGATGCTGACGGTTTTGGTGTAGGTATAGGTGTAGGGGTGGGAGTTGGTGTGG
>JAQURP010000065.1 GCA_028715545.1 Methanocellales archaeon
TATGCCACCCAAGTCACGCCTTTTACCTCATTGGTTATTCGGTTGCTCATGCGCTCCAACACCTCATAGGGGAGCTTCACGAAATCCGCGGTCATCGCATCCTTGGATTCTACCACACGGATGGTCACGATTCTGCCTACTTGTCGAGCATCGCCCAGAACTCCCGTAGCCACATCATCACCAACAGTGGCAAAAGCCTGCCAGACTCGGTCATACCAGCCGCTAATCATCAACTCCTCTTCGACAATGCGCGACGATTCACGACAGATGCGCAATTTCTCTTCCGTAACTTCGCCTATTATCCGGGCAGCAAGTCCAGGTCCGGGAAACGGATGCTGTTTGAGTATCTGCAATGGCATTCCAAGACCTTTTCCCACCTCACGAACTTCATCCTTGTACAAATCCTTGATTGGTTCGATCAACTTGAAACCCAATTTCTCAGGTAAAGCACCCACATTGTGATGTGATTTTATACGTGATGATTTCTCAGAGCCTGCCTTGGCACTCTCTATTCTATCCGGATATATCGTGCCTTGCGCGAGGAAATCAACGCTACCAATCCTTTTCGCCTCTTTCTCAAAGACCTTTATGAACAATTCCCCTATTACTCTCCGCTTCGCTTCGGCATCCCTTACGCCTTTTAATGCTGTCAGAAATCGCTTCCTCGCATCAACAACCACCAGGTTCATCTTGAAGCTCTTCTCAAATATCTTGACAACTTCTTCCTTCTCCCCCTCGCGGAGCAGGCCGTTATCAACGAATATGCATGTCAGCCGATTACCGATAGCCTTGTTTACGAGCAATGCAGTGGTAGATGAGTCAATACCTCCGCTGAGTCCACAGATCACCTTTCCCTTGGAGCCAACCTCTTTACTTATCTTGGTTATTGCGTCTTCAATGAACGAGGCGATTTCCCAATTACGCTCGCATTTGCAGATCCTATACAAGAAATTCCAGAGTATCTTGTCCCCCATCTCGGTATGACGCACCTCTGGATGGAATTGAACGCCGTATATCTTGTCTCTGACCCGAAATGCGGCAACAGGTGAATTAGCAGCGGTGCCTATCACATCAGCTCCGTTGAATCGCTCGATCACATCACTGTGAGACATCCACACGATGGTCTTTCCTGTTTCACTGACACCCTCAAACAAATCGGTAGAGGAAAAGGAGAGCTCTGTCCTCCCAAACTCGCCCGCCCCCCCTGTCGTTACTACACCACCCAGCATATCCGCAAGGAGCTGTGCACCATAACAGATGCCGAGGATTGGCACATCCAAAGCCACGATTTCAGAAGCACAGCGTGGGCTACAAGGCTCGTGTACACCAAATGGGCTCCCTGAGAGTATAATGCCCCTAATTTTACCCTCCGCTCGTTCTATTCCTCGCCTAAGCTCTTCGACCGGTACATCATAGGATAAAAGCTCGGTATAGACGCCAAGCTCCCTACATCGCCTAACGATCAGGTGGCTGTACTGCCCCCCGAAATCTAAAACCACTACCTTGTCTTTTTCCCGCTCAGAAACCACTCCCTGGTCCTCCTTAGCCGTCACTTTACTCATTTACCCTACTCTTTTCGTGGTTCCCATTCAAAACCTTTAACCGCAACTTCGCCAGGTTCTCCTTTATCTCCACGCTGAACCCCATCCCACTCAAAATCTCTTGAAGAAGCATCTTGACAAACTTCTTCAGCACCTCCGAACTCAATATCAGAGTGAACTCGCCCTTGGAGGTCTGTGTCACGGTGAAAAAATTGCAGGCCTCGAGGCGTCTCAGAACCTCCTCAACATGGAAATATTTGTGCTTGAATTGATCTGCATGCGCCTCGCAGATCGCCTTATTCAACTCCCAGAACTTCTCCTGCTCGGGGTGAGTTTCGATGAACTTCAGAAAGAGCAGCCAGTGATCGATATCCATGATGACGTGCTCGCCAAGCCCAAGCATCTCGGCATGAGTATAAACCTTCCGATCTTCAATGGATTCAAAAAGCGTCCTATGCTTGCTATAAAATCTCAATGCATCTCGCATGAGTTCACTCTGGGACACGCCTAATTCGTCCCTCATTTTTTTGAACAGCTTGAAGACGTCTTCATCCATTGCTACCGTGATTCGTTCTGGTGCTTTCATTCTATTACCTAAGTATAATTAGATTAGCTCTGTATCTAAATAAATATTAATCCTTCAATCAATTAGTAATCAACATTTATTTATTGTATTTAGTCGATTGTATACCTATTCATAATTTTTGTGTTTTTTTCTTAAATAGAATAAGGATGTTATATATTAAATTATGAAGTAAAGTAGAGGTGGTGAGGTATCAGATGAAAAAAGATACAAAAGTGAAGACAAAAGATGATGCACTAGAAGTAGTCGCTAATCTAGAAGTAAAGTTCGTGCGGCTCTGGTTCACAGATATTCTAGGACAGTTGAAGAGTTTTGCTATTACACCACGCGAATTAGAATGTGCTTTCGATGAAGGTATGGGATTTGATGGCTCTTCTATACAGGGATTTGCACGGATTGATGAAAGTGATATGCTGGCGAAACCAGATCCATCGACATTCCAGATTGTTCCGTGGCGCACTAAAGAGAATGCCGTTGCGCGGATGTTCTGCGACATCTTAACGCCTGATGGCGGCCCCTATGAAGGGGATCCAAGGTACATCCTGAAGAAGAATCTGGAAAAGTTAAAGCAGGAAGGTTTTACGTTCTACATCGGCCCTGAGTTGGAGTATTTCTACTTCAAGCAGAGCACTAAGCCCGAAGTGCTGGATCAGGGGGGCTACTTCGACCTGACTACACTGGATGCGGGAAGCGATCTGCGGCGAGATACAATCTTAACGCTGGAAGCCATGGGAATCGAGGTAGAATACAGTCATCATGAAGTCGCACCCTCGCAACACGAGATTGACCTCAGGTACAAGGATGCACTGACCATGGCAGACCAAGTGATGACCTACAGGATTGTGGTAAAGGAGATTGCACAGCAATATGGGTGTTATGCCACCTTCATGCCGAAACCTATTTTTGGGGTGAATGGCTCAGGCATGCACGTTCACCAGTCGTTATTCAAAGGAGACAAGAACGCATTCTTTGACTCAAACGACGAATATTATCTTTCAGAGTTCTGTAAAGGATATATAGCAGGATTACTGCGACACGCACCAGAGATTACAGCGATCACCAACCAATGGGTAAATTCTTACAAGCGTTTGGTGGCTGGGTACGAAGCACCAGTGTACATCTCATGGGCACGACGCAACCGATCAACACTCGTTCGTGTTCCAATGTACAAGCCCGGGAAAGAAAAGGCCACGAGGATAGAATTCCGCAGCCCCGATCCTGCATGCAATCCTTATCTGGCATTTTCTGTAATGCTCGCTGCTGGACTAGATGGCGTAAAAAACAGGTATGAGCTACCAAAACCCATCGAAAAGGATGTCTATGGGATGAGTGAAGAGGAAAAGGCAAAGGAAGGGATAGAATCGCTTCCGGGAAGTCTGATCGAAGCGATTGCACTGAGCGAGCAGAGCGAACTGGTAAGAGAAGCATTAGGCGACCATGTCTTCAAGAACTTCATAACCTCGAAGAAGGTTGAGTGGGACAGATACCGTACAAACGTTAGCGAATGGGAGTTGCAGAAATATTTAGGTGTGCTCTAAATCAGCAAAATATTGTGTGCTTAGAGATTCGGTGGTAGGGCAGGAATATGAAGGGTATAAGCAAAGCATCAAAGAGAGAACTGGAAGTACTCCTTGGCAATGATGCAAAATTATCTGATGGCGCATTTGAGCGTGAACTCTACTCCATGGACATCGGCGTAATACCGTTCTCAAGGTTACTCTTTAAGACCTTGCCCGACCTGATAATCAGGCCAAAAAATATAGAAGCCCTCAAAAAAATTATCAAAGTTGCCGACAAAGAGCAAATAGCACTCTTTCCAAGAGGATTGGGTTCTTCTGGGCTCGGTGGCGTGGTTCCCACTGTGGGTGGTATCGTTCTCGACTTCTTATCCCTCAACGAAATTGACGAGTTGGATCGAGAGAACAGGATGATCACCGTACAAGCAGGCGTGCGATGGTCAGATATTGAAAAGTTTCTGAGGACCGAAGAGCTTGCAATGAGGGCATACCCCTCAAGCTTCTTCTCAACCGTTGGCGGCTGGATCGCCACCGGCGGCTACGGTATCGGGAGTTTCAAGTTCGGGCACCTTCAAAGCCAAATTGAAGCGATCGAAGTCCTGTTCACATCTGGCGAAGTCAAGTCCATAAAGCAAGACGACGAAGCGTTCTCGCGCTTCTTTGGTACCGAGGGTCAGTTTGGAATTATTCTTACGGCCACCTTGAGACTGAGAACGAAGCCCATTAAATCGATGCCACACCTGATATACTTTGAATGTGTAGAAGCCGTAGTCACGTTCATCAAAGACATGATAAACGCTGGTATCGAGCCGTATCATATCAAATATGTGGATTCCGCATATCTCGAGAAGACGAATAAGCTCCTCGAAGAGAAATTGTTCAGAGAAAGGGACGCTATTGTGGTAAC
>JAQURP010000066.1 GCA_028715545.1 Methanocellales archaeon
AAGCGATTATATTGGGGCATTCAAGATTTTATCGCCTGGTCTCAAAAAGATGTTCTTACATGCACATCAGTCCTATATATTCAACAAGATCCTCAGCAGAAGGTTGCAAAAGGGATTGCCGATAAATCTTGCTATGGACGGGGACATCGTCTGCTTTGTGAACAAATCCGGCTTTCCAGATATCTCCAGAATACAGTTTGTAAACAATGGCAATGTGGATGGAATAAATAATTTGATCCGTAGAAAACGGGCATTTGTAACAGCTACTCTGGTTGGTTTTGGGTCTCAACTTGCAAAAGGAGAACCAGGGGAGATCGAGCGTTCAGTCATAGATGAAATGGGAATCGATCTAAATGATTTTGCCATTCCAAAAATGCCAGAACTTGCCTCTTGCGGAATAAGGCGAGTGGTTCTGCTATCAGTTCAGCCAACCCATGAGATTGATGCTGATCACAACGGCACGAAAATCGTCTTGAGGTTTTCGTTACCCAAGGGATGCTATGCAACTGTTGTGCTACGAGAGTATATGAAGACTATGTTATGTTAGCAATTTTCCATATCGATTTTCTTCCAAGTATCTAAGATAATGTTGGGCATCATATTCGCCCCCAACATCAAACCATAGATTTGATAGCGACGGATCTTTCATGTATTTTACTTGTGGCGTTCCTTTTATTCCACCGAGTTTTGCGGCGGCATCTATTGCATCGTGCAGGTTGCCAAGTTCATCGATTAATCCAAGGTCTTTTGCACTGGCTCCAAGATAGATTCTACCATCTGCTAATTTTTTAACCTCATTGGTTGGCATATTTCGGCCTTGAGCAACCTCCTTTACAAATCGATCGTATGAATCCATTATTACTTGGTCTGCATATTCTTTTTCCTCTTCGGTCAAGCCTCTCCAATCTGCGCCCATATCCTTGAATTCACCTGATTTTACAACCTCAAAATCGATTCCCTCCTCGCTATAATACCCTGACATGTTTGTGAAGATCCAGATCACACCAATGCTTCCTGTCATCGTGTCTGGATTCGCAACAATTCGCTCTGCTGGCGCCGAGATATAGTACGCTCCAGAGGTTGCTATCTCCCCCATTGATATCACAACTGGTTTTCCTTTTTCTTGTGCGTTCTTGATCTCAGTTACTATCTCTTGTGCTGCAGCGGGCGTCCCACCGGGGGAGTTGACTCGTAATACTATCGCTTTTACTGATAATTCGTCAGTGGCATCTCGAATATTTTTGCAGATGCTCTCTGAGGTAGCGTATCCTATTTCATTTGGTACGTTCCCAGTGACCATCTCTCCCTGGACATAGATCACAGCTATCTCCTCTTTGACAATTCCCATATCTCTTATCGTTTCTGTGGCAACCAATAGCACCCAAACAAGTGCAACTCCAAGTATAAAGGCTACTACCAGATGTTTTACCTTGATATTTCTAGAATCCTTTTCCATTTTCTCACTCCCTAATGTTTTTTATGGTAAAAAGTAGGTGGGCCCGATGCGATTCGAACGCATGACCTTCGCCGTGTGAAGGCGACGTCATAACCAACTAGACCACGGGCCCTGAAAGTATACTGCGTTTCTTCTTCAAATCCCTTACCCAAGGAAAATTGCGTTTTTCTCTTACGTTTTTATTTTGTATCAAACCTTTTTTAAAGGTTTGCTTTGGACTGGCTTTGCTACTAAAGTCCCAAAGTCGATCCTAAAGTGTTAAAATGATTTAGATTTGTGAAGATATTTCCTCTCTGAAATCTTCAACTTTTTTCGAAATTTCATCACCTTCTCCAATAAATTCCCCACCCATTCCTATTCCAGTAGCCCTTGTACCAAACTTTTTCATTTTAAGAGCGATATCCTTAATTTTTTCAATATGACCCCCATCCATTATTCTGTCGATTTCATAAATAACTTGGATTAGATCATCTGATGTTATCGACATAAATTCTTGACTTTCTTCGAAACTAAAAACATCTGGATCTCTAAGGACATCCCATTTATACCTATAATACACTAAAACTGTATCCAATGCCCTATATGCACCTTTTTTCATTTCCTTTTTTGATATTTTTTTTATTCCTATATCTATTAAATTCTTGGTAGAATATATCTAGTAATCCCCTTCATTCCTCCACTAGGTTTTGATGAATTTCTTTAGAATCTCTTTAGATTTTTGATACCGTTGAATCTTTCGGTTGATTCCAACTTCTCACAGTTGAAATTTCGATTGGGGAATTTAAGAAGTTTTTATAGGCAAAGTGTACTAATCTAAACAAAATCATGATAATTCTATCTGGCGGAACTGGAACTCCCAAATTGTTGTCAGGCTTAAAGAGGATAATACCAGAAGAGAGCATAGCTGTGATTGTGAACACTGCAGAAGACAGGTGGATTTCAGGCAACCTAGTTTGCCCAGATATCGATACAGTTTTATATACATTCACAGACCTGATCGACGAGGACAAGTGGTGGGGAATAAAGGGTGATACCTTTTATACACATGAGTCTCTGAAGAAATTGGGCTTTCATGAGCTTATGAGGCTAGGAGACCAAGATAGGGCGTTGCACATCCTCCGTTCTGAGCTTCTCAGAGACGGTTTCACACTGACTCAGTCCATAGATGAACTCAGATGCTCATTTAGAATTGATGCAAGGATATTGCCGATGAGCGATGACCCTTTAGCTACTATGATTCTTACACCAGAAGGAGAGGTGCATTTCCAAGATTTCTGGATAAAACGCCAAGGAAAACCAAAAGTGTTGGGTGTCAGATTTGATGGTCTTGATAAAGCAGAGCCGACACCAGAGGTAATAAATGCGCTAAATTGTGAGGATTCAGTGATCATCGGCCCATCTAATCCAATCACAAGTATTGGACCAATCTTGGGATTGAAAGGCATGAGATCAATTCTGCAAAAAAAGAAGGTCATCGCTATATCCCCCATCGTTGAGGGTAAGCCAGTGAGTGGTCCTGCTGCAAAGCTAATGAATGCGATGGGCTATGAGGTATCCTCTGTTGGCGTTGCACAATGCTATGCTGATTTCCTAGACGTGCTAGTTGTTGACCGGAAGGAAGATTGTATTCTACCTGATGTTAGTGTGTTGAAGACTGACATAATGATGGGATCTTTAGAGAGAAGCATACAACTGGCAAAGTTTATCGTTGATTCAGTATAATAAAGTAATTAGTAAATGAAGCGCACTGGAATCGTTAATCTACCTTTGCATGGGGGAAAAGCCCCCAGATGGTTGTTCGACAGAATGGTAAAATTGGCTGGCAGTATTACCGAAATTCTCATCTACGAATATGGTCAGGAGGAATTTTTAAGAAGAGTTTCTGAGCCCTATTGGTTCCAAGCATTTTCTTGCGTTCTTGGATTTGATTGGCATTCATCAGGTACTACGACCACCGTATGCGGTGCTCTGAAGGTTGCGATAGATCCTGAAGAATATGGTCTGAAGGTTGCTGGCGGAAAGGGCCGAACATCAAGGAGGACGCTTGCTGAAATCGAGGAGACAGCAGATTTGTTTTCTTTATCCACAAGCGAGATCGAAAAACTAAAGTACTCTAGCAAGATGTCAGCCAAGGTCGACAATAACTGTGTCCAGGATGGGTACCAACTCTATCACCATTGCTTTATTTTTACGGATAGAGGGGACTGGGTGGTAATACAACAGGGTATGAACGAGCGGTATGCAAGGCGATATCACTGGCTTTCCGACTCGGTTGAGAGCTTTGTGGAAGAGCCCCATGTTGGGATTTGTAGTGATAGGCGGGAGGAGTCGGTACTAGATCTAACCTCCAGAGATAGTAAAACTACGAGAGATGTAAGCCTTGATTTGATCAGAGATGATCCTGAGAACTTGATGAAATACCTACGGCCGGCAAAGCAGAAGCAGCTAAAAGAATTTGCAGAGCTGTCCATGCCAGCTCATCATCCTATACTTGCTATGGATCTTAGCAAAAGGGAAATGGGTGTGCTCAAGAAAGCATACGAGATACAGCCAGAAAACTATGAGGAACTGGTTTATCTGAAAGGCATGGGGCCCAAGAAAATAAGGGCTCTAGCTTTGATCTCTGATATTATTTATGGTACAAATCCGAGCTGGAAAGACCCAGTCAAATATAGTTTCGCACATGGGGGCAAAGATGGTTTCCCCTATCCAGTCAATAGAGAGGTTTATGATACTTCAATAAA
>JAQURP010000067.1 GCA_028715545.1 Methanocellales archaeon
GCAAAAGGGGAAGTTCCCGTAGTTGTGAGCATATTCGGCAGCAATGCAGAGGAGTTTAAAGAGGTTGCCCTTGGCTTGATTGAGGCAAATCCGGATGCCTTTGAATTAAACCTGAGCTGCCCTCATGCCGAGGGATATGGTGCCTCCCTTGGGGGAGACCCCGATGCAGTCGAGAATATCACCAGAGCCGTTAAGAAAGCGGTGAACGTTCCGGTATGGGTGAAGCTTCCACCTCTGACAAACATCGTCAAGATCGGGTTAGCTGCTCAAAGAGGGGGAGCTGATGCCGTTGTTGCAATAAACACGCTACCAGCTATGGCAATCGATATAGAATCCCGCTTTCCGGTATTGGGCAATATCAGTGGGGGGCTTTCAGGAGCGGCGATAAAGCCGGTTGCCTTAAAATGTGTCTATGATCTATATGCCGTGCTAAATATCGACATCATCGGTGTGGGGGGCATCTCTTCTTGGAGGGATGCCCTTGAGTTCATCATGGCTGGCGCTTCTGCCCTAGAAATCGGATCAGCCGTCTACGAGGATATAGGGGTGTTCCGGAATATCTCGGATGGAATCGCCCGTTATCTACAGGATACGGGGTGTAGCTTGGAGGACATCCATGGAGTTGCAGTGAGATGATTCCAATGTACGCTGAAATAACGCAGATCGTAAATGAAACGCCATCCACTCAAACTTTCTTTTTCGACTCGTCTCTGGGGCACATTCCAGGACAATATTTAATGGTCTGGGTTCGTGGAGTAGATGAGATTCCGATGTCTCTTTCTTACTCCAATGCCATAACAGTACAGAAAATGGGGGAGGCAACCACTGCCTTGTTCAAATTGGGCAAAGGAGATTCTTTTGGGATAAGAGGACCGTTCGGAAATGGTTTTTCGCTGGAGGGAAAATCAATTCTATTGATTGCCGGCGGAGTCGGAGCTGCACCGTTAGGATCATTGGCAGAAAAAGCAAAGAGTAATAATATAAAGGTAAAGACGATTCTGGGTGCAAAGAGCGCAGAAGAGCTATTGTTTAAAAAAAGATTCGATAACGCTGGAGATTTGCTGATAACAACAGAGGACGGCTCTCTTGGATATCACGGGCTAGCCACCGAGTTGGTCGGAGAACTGGATCTAGCAGACTATGATGCGATTTATTCATGTGGTCCAGAAAAGATGATGTTTAGGGTTTTGAATATTGCAGAAGGCTTTGGCATGTCATCCAGAGTGCAATTCAGTCTTCAGCGCTATGTCAAGTGTGGCCTTGGTCTCTGTGGAACATGCTGCATTGATCCTTCTGGATTACGCATATGCAGGGATGGGCCTGTATTCAGAGGAGACCAGTTAATAGGCACAGAGTTCGGGCAATATATGAGGGATGCAAGCGGAAAGAGGGTGAAGCTGTGAAGTTACCTAAAGAATATGATCCAAATGCAGTAGAGCCAAAGTGGCAGAAGCAGTGGGATGACGATGATTTATACTGCTTTGATCCCAAAGCAAATGGCACAAAATACGTAATAGACACTCCGCCGCCGTTTACCTCCGGCTCCCTACACATGGGTCATATATTAAATCATACATGGATTGACATTGCAGCTCGATATAAGCGAATGAGGGGCTACAACGTTTTGCTGCCCCAAGGCTTTGACTGCCATGGCTTGCCCACTGAGCTTCAGGTTGAGGGGCGGGGCGTATCCAAAGAGGATAGGAAAAAATTCAGAGATGCATGTGTTGCTTGGACTGAGGAGAGCATAACGAAGATGAAGTCCCAGTTCAAGAGATTGGGCTACTCAGCTGATTGGTCTAGAGAATACAGAACAATGTCTGAGGATTATGTAACCAAAGTCCAGTTGTCTTTACTCAAATTTAACGAGCTAGGGTTAATCTATCGAAGGCGGCATCCGATCCATTATTGTTGGAACTGCATGACAGCACTGGCAAAAGCAGAACTCGGATATTTAGAGCAGAGGGGCGCTCTCAGCCACATAAAGTTAGAGGTTGACGGAGAGGATGACATGGTAATTGCCACAACTAGGCCAGAGCTGATGTGTGCCTGTGTGGCGGTCATGGTACATCCAGAAGATGGGAGGTTTCGTAGGTATGTTGGGGGAAAAGCACGATTACCTCTCTATAATAGGGAAGTCCCCGTCATTGCAGATGAAGAGGTTGACATGGACTTTGGGACAGGGGCCGTATATGTCTGCACATATGGCGATGAACAGGATCTGACATGGCAACAAAATTATTCCTTGCCTGTGATACATGCAATAGACAAAAATGGATTGATGACAGAAGCAGCCGGCAAATACCAGGGTTTAGGCATAGCTGAATGCCAAGTGCAGATAATAGAGGATTTGAAGAATTGTGGGGCCCTAACCAAACAGGAGCAGATAACACACAGGATCTTGATCCATGCTGAGCGATCCGGATGTCAGAGACCCGTTGAGCTTATACCAACACCACAATGGTTCATCAGAGTCCAAGATTATACTGAAGAGGTTGTCAAAGCTGCAAAGGAAATGAGTTGGCATCCTCCCTATATGCTCCAACGACTCATTGATTGGGCAACCTCCTTAGATTGGGACTGGGTTATTTCCAGACAAAGGGTATTTGGAACCCCCATTCCATTCTGGTATTGCTCCAAATGCGAAACCACGATAGCACCTCCCCCGGGAAAGCTTCCAGTAAATCCTGCTATAGATGATCCACCCGTTAGAAAATGTCCGAATTGTGGTTCGAAAGATATTTTAGGTAGCACGGATGTGTGCGACTGCTGGGTCGACAGCTCCATCTCCCCACTAATGGCAAGCAACTGGATGGGTGACGACTTCGATGAGCTTTACCCTACCTCTCTTAGGCCGCAGGGATATGAGATTATTCGGACATGGTTGTTTTATACGATATTCCGTTGTCACATTCTAACTGGAGCGGCGCCTTTTGAGGATGTTTTAATCAACGGAATGGTGCAAGGACCAGATGGCAGAAAAATGTCCAAGAGCCTGAGAAACGTCATTGAGCCAGAGGAGGTGGTTGTTGAATATGGTATCGATCCTGTCAGACAATGGGCTGCTACCGCCTCGCTGGGAGAGGATTATTCCTTTGAGTTCAAGGAGGTCGTGTATGGAAAGAGATTCTTGACCAAGATGTGGAACATCGCTCGATTCTGCATTCCCCATCGTTCTACCAAGGTCCCACAAAAACTGAGCATCATCGATCAGTGGATGCTTAGCAAGCTCAACAGATTGGTTAGGGAGGTCACAACTGATCTTGATAAATATGAGTTCAAGACTCTCCAGAATATTAGAGATTTTGCTTGGAATGATCTGGCAGATAACTATATCGAGATGATAAAGTATAGGTTATATGGCACTGATATAAAGGCAAAAGAAAGCGCTCAGTATACGCTGAGCGTTGTTATCGATACAATATTGCTGTTGTTATCCCCGTTCATTCCGCACTTTACAGAAGAGGTTCATTCTTGTTTTGGAGAAAAAAGCATCCACCTATGCAAATGGCCAGAAGCGGATACTTCGCTGATAGACGACAAGGTTGAGATGGGCGGTGAACGGATCAAGGATGTCATCAGTGCCATAAGAAGGTATAAGTCAGAGAGTGGTATGGCGCTTAATGCGGAAGTAAAAAGTATCGAGATATATGCTCCTGATATCAGCTGGCTTACCCATGGCATAAAAGACTTCAAGGGGGCTACATGGGCGAGGAACGTTGAGGTTATTGAGGGCAATCCTCATACGGAGTATCGCATAGTTGACATCAAGCCAAACATGAGCGTTCTTGGGCCAATATTTAAAAGCAAGGTTGACAAGGCGATAGAGGCGTTGAAGAACACACCAAAAATAGCAGAGAAAATTGAAACTGGCAAGATCGCAATAGAGATCGATGGCGAAATCTTAGAGGTAACCTCCAAAGCTGTAGAAATCCAAAAAGAGATCATCTCAAGGGGAAAGGCTGTGGATCTAATTCAGGTTGGAGATATGGTCCTAACAATTTCACGATGAAGTCCTTTGATATCTTATAAAATTATTATGTTATTCAAACACGTAGGAGTAACTAAAGTGAAGAATAAAATCTGTCTGGCATCTCTGCCCATCCTTGCGACGGTTCCGGTGCCTGTCCAAGTTGGGGCTGTAAAGAATTACACGCTTACCGCTTCAGCAGAAAAGAAAGAG
>JAQURP010000068.1 GCA_028715545.1 Methanocellales archaeon
GGCTCGTCTATGGTTATCGTTGGCGAAGTTATGTCAACAGTCCCATCTAAAAATACTATGCTGTGAACCTGATTAATAGAGGTTATGGCATCTGCTTTTAATGTAGTGAGTGCCCAATTTCCTGCTACTCTACCACCAGCACTACAAAGCAGACCAAACTCGTCATCAATGTTTCTCCCATCCTCATTGGAAATTGCCATGGCATTTGAATTTGGGTCCGCCCTTACTTCGCAGGTTCCTTTTTGATTTGTATCTGCTGATACAGCAAAATATGAACCCCAACTATTATTAGTTTTATCATAATAAAACACCTGTATATTGGTTGGACTTTTACCAGACATTGCAACATACAAGTCACCTGTGCCATACTGCCAAGCAAGACCAAGGTTTGACCTTCCACCCTTACCTGTTTCAGCACTTTGAACTGCCCCGAATGGAACATGCACAGTTCCCCAAGCAGTGTCATTCCAAATATTACATTTTACAAACTGCTCATTTCCACCTACATAAACTACTCCCACTTTATCATGAACGCCTGCATACTCTGTTGCAAGTTGAACGGATGCTTGTTTACCGTTTAATCCAGCTGTACCAAGACTTGCTGCAGTACCCCACGCACCTGACTTATATGTATTATATATTAGATTAATAGTGGCACTGTTATCAGCCCAGACAAGTATTGCTTCGCCCCTGTCTCCTTCCCACGCAATACCGAAATCCTGTGTAAGTTTTATTGCTGTTTTAAGACTTGTTACACCATGAACGATTGTAGGTCCCACACCCGAACCATTCCAAAGTGCAGTTACAAGAGTTGCTCCATCTGCAATAGTTGATTCCATACCGACCATGATGTCGTCAGAACTTGGATCTCTCGCCGCCCTGATCCAGTAACCGTTATCCCAATTAACACCTGTCCCCCATGTCTGTTCAGGTCCCCAATTGGTCTGATTAGCTAATAGTGTCCTATATTTTACATCGGTTGCACCGTTGATATAAACAATTAAAGCATCCCCTGTTTTCTGCTCAAATTCGATATCAAAGAGTGCAGTATAAGTTACTGGTGTATTAGCTGTTACAGTAGTCAGTTGTGTCACAGTGCCTGCCTTTGCATCATATAGAAATGTTAAAATGGTCTTACTATCTTGGTCATTTGCACCAAAAATAATCCTACTGCCATTTGTAGGACTTGCTTCGGTATCAATCCAAAATTCGTTAAAGCCGGTTGTCGTAATGCTATTTTCCGAGCCAAATCCTGTGGTGGCATTAAATGCACGCCAGAATAGGGCCGCAGTAGTACTGTCTGAGTACACGACAATTCCTGTTCGGGGGTTAGCAGGAGCATCATAAGCCCCAACCAAAGGGTTTGTTGGATTTGGAACCCCTACATTGTTTGTTGGATTTACATTCCCTGCATAAACATCAATCACACTTCCGTTTATAAGGGTTTGATCGTCTGCACCTCTTACGAATTCATTCTCGTAAATAGATTCTGACCGGTTATAGTCTTGTTCTTTGACTTCATCAAATATATTTGAGATAAATCCATAGTTTTCATATAAGTGGGTCGCATTAGTTGCATTTACTTCACCAAATCCAGGATCTGTTGACTTAATTGTAGTCGTATGGTTTTGTCCAGGGATCGTGTTCTCTACTGATAAAGTCCGTGATATAGAACTGGAATTATCGGGGGCATGTGTTGGTGGGGAGGAAAAAGTAAGCGTTGGAGATACCATCGAAGCGACCATGTAAACTAGTGTCAGCAGTAATACGGGTGTGAATGAGAATGTTATGGGTTTTTTCATTCTCCCGTCCATTTTGGTGCTTTTGTGTCCACTTTCCCCTTTTTTCATCTCCGATCTACTGCAATAAATACAATTTTAACAAAGATAAAGATATATACATACTTATTTCATATTAATTATTGAATATTCGTATTTAAGACTAACAACCGATAAATTTCGCAGTACAGAACTGCCCATATTCACACTTTTTGAACTGAAAGCTTGTTCATCTCTGATATTCAGCCATTCGTGCAAGGAGATCTAAACATCTGGGAGCTACATGGCCAAGGCTTCCACCTGCAATAAAATCAGTGTTCCCAGAGTGAAGAGTCTCAAGATCTCAAAAGCCCTGATGCACAATTACACAAAAATAAGTAAGCGCTAAAACCAAGGCTATGGCATCACATCACATCAACGTCAGAGGCAACAAGGGCCTATTCAACTGCTCTTAGCTATCGCATTTGCAGACCTTTTGAGCTTTCTCCTAACCTTACCAGAAGAGTCATATCTTTGCGCAGGACCGGGTCGCTTTGTATTGGCATTTTTCCTGGGAACAAGCCTGATTTGGCCTTTCCTACCCTTCACTTTGACCCATTCCACACTTCCTGTCTTCCCCATTCATACCTCCATAAATCCTTTGATCTTTTCTTTGAGAAGTTTACTAACTAGCTTCCCATCTACCTTACCTCTAACGCGTTCCATGATTAACCCCATCAAAGGTTGCACCGCATCTATGCCACGTTCCTTAATTAAATCCCTCTTGGATTCGATAACTTGCATGATAAGCTTTTCGATGTCTTCTTTATCCAATATTTCAAGATCCAGCTCAGATGATGCAACAGAAGCGGTTTTACTTGGTTTATTTGCCAGAACTCTCAGCACTTCCGGTATTCCTTCTTTAACCATTCTATTGGCACTTATCATTTCAAATATTCCTATGAAGTGGTCATCCGTGAGATGCTGAACAGGAATGCCTTCCCTCCTAAGTTCTGATAATGTAGCAGTAAGCGTTCTTGCCACCAATGTCGGAGAGACATTTAGTGTCATCATTCGCTCAAAAAGAGCAGATTGTTCAGAGCACGCGATCAGTTCAGCGAGCTCGTCGCTCAAATCGTACTCGCGTACGTATCGCCCTTTTCTTTCACATATCAATTCAGGAAGAGAGGAGTTGATCTTTTTCAGCCTTTCTCCGGATATCGGCACCGGCAACACATCAGTCTCAGGATACATGCGTGCTGCCCCTGGAAGGGGTCTCATGTATGCTGAGTTGCCGTTTGGTAATGCTCTTCTGGTCTCCTCGGGTATGCCTTCCAAAGCCTCGTTTGCCCTTTGAATCACTGCATTTAGTGCAGAGCGCGCTCGCGACTCTTCGTCTACCACCAACACCACGCAATCATCTGGGCCCGCACCAATCTTTTTGCGAATCCCTGCGATTTGATCATCGCCGATCTCATTTGGCAGCCCATCGGTATAAAAAGCTCCCCTAGAAAATCGCTTCAACCTATCAGATAGTTCATCAAAAAATCGTCGATCGGGTTGTATCTCCAGCCAAACCAGTCCCCCTAAAGAGGGAAGTTTAACCGCCAGGACAACATTATTTTTAAGTGACTTTTTGAGGATCAGGCTTTGAGGGCTGTCAAAAACCTCACTAACGTCTACCAAAACTTCTTTTACCTTTTTAGCGCCGCGTTTTCTTAGTTCATCCTTGATCTTAAGCAAATTTACCTGGCGAATCACCTCTCTATCAACGATTGTCTCAATCATGTCAAGGGTCTGCACTCCTTTGATTTCTATGCGTGCACCTTTTGCAATCGAAACGTTGATGTCCTGTCGGATCGTCCCTATGCCTCTTTTCACTTTCCCTGTTGAACGCAATATCATTCCGATCCGCTTTGCAAGAGAGGATACTTGCTCAGGTGTCGTGGCTTCGGGAGAGGTTGTAATCTCTACTAGTGGAATTCCAAGTCTGTCAAGAGAATATACCACGCCATTGACATCCTCAGATATTTTTTGTGCCGCCTCCTCCTCCAGACAAACCGTATCGATGTGAATGATGCTATCCCCCAGGGATATGTTACCATCTGAGGCAACAAAGGCTGTTCGCTGAAATCCGCTCGTATTAGATCCATCGATGACAATTTTCCTCATCGTATGGATTTCGTCTACTGGCGTCATACCCAATAGCAGTGCAATCTCCAGCGCTATGTCAATTGCATCTGGATTCAAAGAACCTGGTGGCTCTTCATCATTCTCGACCAAACATGTCGTATCGTATCCCTTGTAGATAAATCGACGTTTAATTTGCGCCTCTTCTAATGCAGCCCTATCAATCTCGCCGAGTTCACTCTCTGATACTTGGAGATG
>JAQURP010000069.1 GCA_028715545.1 Methanocellales archaeon
TTCATCACCGAATATTACATTGACCCGATCATGCATGGCGCCAGCTATAATCCCGTGAACACATTGACCTGGGGGATTCTATTAGGCATTGCAATCTTTGGGGTATTAAAGTTACTGGAAAAATTACGAATAGAGATCAATGAGCGATTTATAATTATGACTTTGCCCTATATGCTGGTTGGCAGCACCCTCAGGGTGATGGAGGATGCAGACATCTTTACACCTCCGATAAAATATCTGTTCATCACACCCCTGATCTTTTTTTTAATTACAGCTGTTTGCATTGCCATATTGCTAACACTGACCGAATTACGCAAAATAGGAAAAATTGGTGACATAGGGATATCTTTTCTATATGTTGGAGCTGGATGGGAAATTTTGAGTCTATTTATCCTCTTATCAACTCAAGAGATCACGAGATTATGGGTCCTACCTGCTGTATTGGGCATTGCAACGCCCATGGCAATTGCAGTATACTTGATAGCAAGACGATTTGATATGGTGTGGATGAAAGAAATAAATGCTGTCATCATTTGGGCACATCTATTCGAAGCCACATCCACATTTATTGGGGTGGATTTCCTTGGATATGGGGAAAAGCATGTGCTGAGTGCGTTTATGATAGGCTGGAGTGGAACAGGGGCGGTGATGTACCCCTTGAAACTCATAACCATCCTCTCAATCCTATACATAATCGATCGTCATCTCTCCGAAGAGCCTAAGACTGGTAATCTGGCAAAGCTAGCTATCTTGATGCTTGGACTTGCCCCAGGATTGAGAAATATGCTAAGAATGATGTTGGGCATATAAGTATGAGTAAATAGATACGGGCAAATATGGGGTAAAATATATGGATGGAATTGATACAAAAGAAGCACTCACATACCTCAGTTATCTAAAAGGCTATATTCTCTTCGTGTCATTGATTTTCATCCTATCGACGCTTATGGGATACTGGTACTCTAGCTTGGATCTTGCGTTTGCAACTCAGACTTCTGCAGACATCGGTGAAATGTTCGCCTTCATCCAAGGACTAAACCCCTTGATTATAATGGCCATCATCTTTTTAAACAACTCTATAAAATGTCTTATCGTCCTGTTACTTGGTATTGGGTTTGGATTAATTCCATTAGTATTTTTGACCTATAACGGGCTCTTGATCGGCATAGTTGTCCTCATAACCGAGAGAATAGAAGGCTCTCTCTATGTATTGGCAGCCATTGTTCCTCATGGCATCATCGAGTTGCCCATGATCCTCTTCAGCGCAGCAATAGGTATCAGGCTCGGCCATGATTTATGGAACACCCTGATGGGCAGGAAGGCAGATATTAAGAAAGATTTTAAGAATGGTGTGCTATTCTATATGCGTTGGATTCTGCCCTTGTTATTCATTGCGGCAGCAGTCGAAACGTTCTTAACTCCCTTGATCGTGATTATGGTGGTAGGATGAAGGATGAAAAGCTTCCGAGAAAAGAGAAATTTAGTGAGTGGTATAATGAAATCCTTCAAATGGCAGAAATTGTAGATGTCAGATATCCCATCAAGGGGATCTGCGTGTGGTACCCATTTGGGTTTGCGCTTCGGCAAAGAATATACTCAATTTTGAGATCGCTGTTAGATGTGGACCATCAGGAGGTGATGTTCCCCCTTCTCATACCAGAGAATGAGTTTATGAAAGAAGCTGAGCACATCAAGGGATTTGAGGAGGAGGTTTACTGGGTCACAAAAGGAGGCTCTAAATCTCTTGAGATGCCACTGGCGCTGCGCCCTACTTCTGAGACCGCGATATATCCCATCCTACGGCTATGGATACGCTCCCATGTGGATCTGCCGCTCAAGATATACCAGATAGTGAACACATTCCGTTGTGAGACTAAACACACCCGACCGTTAATACGCGTCAGGGAGATCACTTCTTTCAAGGAAGCTCACACCGCCCATTCAACATGGGGGGAGGCGGAGTTACAGGTCAAGGATGCACTAAAACTATATGGCGATTTTTTCCGTAGATTGGCTGTTCCACATGTGATTACAAAACGCCCTGATTGGGACAAGTTTCCTGGTTCGGATTATTCAATGGCAGTGGACACACTGATGCCAGACGGAAAAGCACTCCAGATTGGTACCGTCCACCATCTGGGCACAAATTTTGCTAAAACGTTTGATGTTCGGTATGAGGACCCTGTGGGTGAGCAACGATACGTGAATCAAACATGCTATGGTATCTCGGAAAGGTGTGTTGCAGCCATGATAGCTGTTCACGGAGATGATAAGGGTTTGGTCTTGCCGCCGGAGATAGCACCCACACAGATCGTCATCATACCGATAGTGGCCAAGGGAATGGATACGCTGGATGCCTGTAAGCATGTCTTAGACATGTTGAAAGGTGAATATAGGACGGTCTTGGATGATTCTCAGGAGAGACCTGGTGCCAAATACTATAAATGGGAGATGAAGGGCGTGCCCCTGCGTGCAGAAATAGGTCCCCGCGAGATGGAGAGGGACGAGGTAATGCTTGTGCGCCGAGACACGTTTAAAAGGGAGACGGTACCTCTATCAAAACTTAGCAAGGCTGTAGAGGATATGTTGAGCGCCATACATGCTAACCTATATGAAAAAGCTAGGCAGTCACTTGAATCAAGGATCGTTGACTGCAAGACACTGGATGAGGCAAAAGTTGCAATCCAAAAAGGTATGGCCAAGGTCAGCTGGTGCGGCGAAGAGGGATGTGGCTTGAGGATGGGGGAGGTCACAAATGGGGGAGTACTCGGTGAATTGGCAGCAATCGAAAGCGGCAAATGTCTGATTTGCGACAAAAAAACGGACAAAGTCGTGTTGATGGCAAGGTCGTATTAAATTATAATTTTTTAAAATTTCACTTAATTTTATACACCAACATTTTTCTATAATCGTAAAATAGCCCTTTTTGTTTTTAATGAAATTAATTGCATTTTGAATATAAAAGACAGCTTTAATTCGAGTTAACTCAAAATGTGGACTTTACACCTTCGAATCTATTGGTTTATTTCCCAGTTTTCCTTTTATGCTTAGAATTTTGTCCGTTTCTAATTATTATAATATATTGGAAGTACCTAAATTATAGATAAGTAATTTTTTTTTAACTTATTGATAATCGATAAGCTTTTATATAAAGCCAGTGTATGATCTCTCATGAATGATACAACCACCGTCGTAACATTACTTGGCTGGCTTGAAGCTAGATATGATGTTCTATGGGGTGCTTTCAAAGATGACCAGTTTAGTATCGAAGATGCTGTAGAACAATTAAAGAATTATAAGGACACGAAAAAAGAGGTTTCTGTAATCCTTTCAGAGCTGAAAAACGCGGGATGGTTGTCCTCAGAGCTGGACCCCCAAGACGGACGGAAACGTCTGTACACTCTTCGCAGTAAAAAGAATATTATGGTTTCTGCATTATCATTGAACGGTAACAAAATAACTCGCTCAGAAATCGATTCACTTCTCAAGAAAGCTGCTGATCTCATCAGGACACGCGTGGACTATAAATTCATTCTGATTTTACTTTTCCTTAAGCGTATCAGTGACAAGTGGGAAGAGGAATTCCAAAGGGCATATAAAGAAGCTCTTGAAGACGGTTTCAGCGAAGAAGAAGCAAAAGAAGAGGCGAAAAACACAGCATATCACGACTTCGACTATCCTGAGGAATTCTTGTGGAATAATCTCCGCAAGGACGTGAATAAACTCCCAGAGAATCTCTCTCAAGCCTTGAAGACGCTTTCAGAAAAAAACCCGACCTTAAAGGATATACTTGATAACGTCGACTTCATCCAATTCACCTCAAGCCGTGAGAACGCCGAGATACTAAGGCAGCTTGTAGAGTTGTTCAGCGAGAGAAA
>JAQURP010000070.1 GCA_028715545.1 Methanocellales archaeon
ACCTTCTTTTAATATAAATATGGGCGTTCCGCCCAATTGTCCTGCCATTATGTCTCACCTCTCTTTTTTGCTTTATAGCACCACGTTAATTGTTTGCGGTTCTATATAAGGATTGCTGTTCAAGGTTTTATTTTTCAAGTGGTTGGTCTATTTGCTTTGTCTGTTTATGGATGAGTGGGACAGGCACATGGTCTTTTTGAAAAGAAAGGCGTTGCAAAACATCTTTTTAAATTGAATTGGTGGATGATGCAACGCATGAAATTAGACTATTCTCTTGAGGTATTTCAAAGTCTATTAGCAAAGTGTGGTTTTATTCTGACTGTGATTGGTTTAGGATTGCTATCGTTGGCGAATTTGATATTGATATAATTAATTTGACACCTTAGGTTCTGAACTATGTATTCTATCCCACGAAAGTTAACACTAAAATATGTCCCACACGGAGTTAACAGGACCCTGTTCAAGGGTTCTGTTAAGCCTGTGAGTGGTAAAAAGGTGCGTTAAGTGCCGAGTGGTAAGCTCGGTTTATTACCGTTTAAATAATCTTCCAATAATCCCCCTCAATCATCATCCCCATATTCTTCTTCATCTTCGTCAAAACATTTTCTCACTGGAGCCTTCTTTTCTACCTTCCCCTTATAGTCCATCTTCCCTATCTTCTTATAGTCTGTCTTCTTTCTATCTTCTATCTTCTTATCTTCCATACTCTTCTCCCTCCGTATTAGCCCCAATCTTCTTATCTCCTATATCCTTCTCCTTTTTTGCCATATTTACTATGGTAAATATGGTGGGGTGTTAGAATGGTAAAATAAGAAATTGGGATTGAATAGCCATTATAAAGCATACCCCCTTTTATACTTTTCCCACCACAGGCTTTGCACAAAAACTAACAGTTGACTTTATGTGCAGAAAAATTGGGTGGTAACTTGAGATTCAAACATGAATTTGGGTGCAAAGCTCCTTCTAGTAAGGTATATATACCAATATATTAATCCCCTTTAAAGGAGCATCTCTAAAAATGATTGAGTTAGAAGATGACGAAAAGCTTGATGCTAAAAAAAACCTTGGTGCAGAACATCTGGGTGTAGGTTATTTAATAGAACCCCATAAACCCGACTTAAGAGAAAAACTTTTCTTTTTTATCTCTGGATTTGTAATAAGCGTACCTCTTACACTCTATATCGGACTGTTCACAGACAATCTATGTGCTGTTTTACCGAAATTATATGCCGAAGTATGTGCGGTTTCCATCTTCGCGCCTTTCATTGAGGAATTTGCAAAGGTTTATCCACTTTTCTATCGTCATGGTGAATCTAAGAGATCTGTTTTTACGCTAGGTTTTCTAGTTGGATTAGGATTTGGAATATCTGAGTTTTTTGTATACATAGTAACAGGTGCTCCGATAGCTGTCAGATTACCTCTGATGATATTCCATGCAGCAAGCGCATCGATTACTGCCTATGGTATTGCAACAAAGCGACCTTTGCAGTTTTATCTCCTCGCAGTGCTTATTCATGGCTTAAATAATTTTTCTGCATTCTTTGATTCATTTTGGTTCATAGGCGGAATTGGTGCTATAGTAATAGGCTATTCACTCTCTTGGAGTCTTTATCGTAAAACTTCTGAGAATTTTGTCGATTAATGGATATTTTTTAGGAAAACCACTCTAATGCACTCTAATTTTGAGCCTAACCCTCTTTAAGAGAGTTGCTACACAGACCTTGAATTGGTTGGTATCAGTATTTTCTTAAAGTTCTTCCAGGTCTTTCGCCGATGGTTTCAAAACAAATTTATCGAGAAACATTATTGGACTCTAAAAGATGATTTGAATATCATTTGACTCTTCATCAGAATCAGAGTTAACTTTTCTATCCTGAACAAGAGAAATGAAATCGCTTGAATTATTTATTTCACCCAACTCATCTTTTTCCACTAGCACCGTGCCATTTATCTGTAGTGTTTTGGATTGACCTTCGACGATTAAAACGGACTGAGCCTGAGCTACATTTGATATGCTACTCATCAATCTGGCTCTTTTAATCATCTTATCGTTATATTTGCTGATCCCGGTGAGTATCACAATGCCTTTCTCCTGTGACAGCGCGTTGAACGGTGCATGTGCAATCGGTAGGACGTCAAATCCAATGTCAACAAATATTTGCAGTATGTCTCTCACCATCATGGGCACAGAATTCGGATAGAGCTGAGATTCATTTTGGGATCGTGAATATAATAGGTCTATGGGGCAGGCTAGTGGCACATCTAAGATGGATTCAAGTTTTAGTGCTATCTTAATAGTCGCATCCATCCCCTCCTCGTATTTACTGATGGTGCGTCGAGAAACGCCTAATTCACGCGCCAGCTCTCCCAGAGAGATATTTCCATCTTTACGGGCCTCTCGCAACACATCGCCATCTATGCTGACATACAGTCCCCCCGGTGCAGCATATATAAGGGGGGGTACGCCTTCGATGAAATAATCATATAATGTTCGCACATTGAAGGAAGGAATACCGTAGCGAAGGTAAACTGCACCATTTTCCAAAAACGTGTCTCTCGTCTTATCGCCTATTATTATAGGATAGCCGATCAGACGGTTTGCCAGACATCTTATCTCATTTGCGATCTCCTCGCTTAATCCATCGATGTTGGATAGAACCTTTAATAACAATAGTAACTGTCCCCTTCTCGCAGCGAGATCAAAACTTCGGGGGTGCACATCACATCGGTCTGACACGATGAATCCTGCTTTGGATAGTACGGCCAAGACTTGCTGAATTAATGCATCTCGGCTCATAATATTACTCAGCCATTAATTCTATATAATATTATGCCATGCATGCGTCTACGGTAAAGATGGTGCTACTCGGTATCGATGATACGGACTCGAAGAAAGGTATGTGTACCACCTACTTGGCCGCAGTGTTGGTGGAAACACTCCAGAAATATGGCGTCAAGGGTTATCCGAGGCTGATCAGGCTAAATCCAAATATTAAATACAAAACTAGGGGTAATGGAGCGGTAGCTATAGAAATCGAGGCTGACGAAGATCAAGCAATGGGGATAATGGACATTGCTGTTCGGAAAGTAGAGGAGATGGCAGAATTAGATGATCCTGAAACTAACCCAGGTATCGTGCTATTGAGCCATATCCCTCTTGAGGTAAAGAAATTCTCAGAGAGAGTAGTAAGAGACAAGGTAACGATCAAAGAAGCTATGGATCTTGCGAAGAAATATGGCATGGTTCGTGCTTTTAAAAATGGTAGGGGTGTCATCGGTGCATTGGCTGCAATAGGTTTCTCATTGCAGGATGATTATACCTATGAGCTGGTTGCTTACAGGCAAAAAGAACGTTGGGGCAATCCTAGGCGTATTGACAAGACGTCAGTACTGGAAGCGGATCTGGCGACATACCCTC
>JAQURP010000071.1 GCA_028715545.1 Methanocellales archaeon
TTTAAAAACTCCCCAATCCTCTCCAGTGCCTCTTTTATATCTCTTCGAGATACAGCATAGGCGCATCTGATAAATCCTTCCCCGGAGTCTCCAAACACATCCCCCGGCACAACCGCCACTTTTTGCTCTTTGAGAAGCTTTTCTGCAAAAACCTCTGAGGTCATACCAGTGCTCTCCACCGATGGAAAAGCGTAGAATGCGCCTTTCGGCTCAAAGCAGTCTAAGCCAAGATCGCTCAGTCCCTTGACGATCAGCCTTCTTCGCCGGTCATACTCCCTAACCATAGAAAGCATCTCCTCCCTGCCGTTTCTTAAGGCCTCAATGGCAGCCATCTGTGCCGTGATCGGAGCGCAGAGCATCGTATACTGATGAATTTTCAGCATTGCAGCTATGACTTCCTGGTTAGAAGCAGCATAGCCGAGCCGCCAACCAGTCATCGCATAGGCCTTGGAGAAACCATTGAGCAAAATCGTTTTGTCATACATGCCATCCAAGGAGGAGAAGCAAGTATGGGTCCCATCGTATGTAAGCTTATCATACACCTCATCAGATATCACAAATAGGTCATGATCCTTCACTATGTCTGCTATTCCTTCCAGGTCTTTCTTTCCCATTATTGCACCAGTCGGGTTGTTTGGGTAGGACAGAATTATTGCCTTTGTCTTGGGGGTAATCTTCTCACCTATATGTTCAGGAATGGCCTTGAAATCATTGCACAGGTCTGCCGACACCACCACGGGTTTTCCGCCGGCAAGGATGACGCAGGGTTTGTAGGAGACATAGCAGGGCTCCGCAATTATGACTTCGTCTCCGGGGTTTACTATTGCCCGTATGGCGAGATCGAAAGCTTCGCTTACACCTGTGGTCACGATAATCTGGTTCTCTGGATTATATCGTACTTTATAATCTGAAGCGATGCAGCTGGATATCTCGTTCCTCAACTCAAGTAAGCCCCAGTTAGATGTATAGGATGTGTACCCTTTTTCCAAGGCATAGATACATGCCTCTCTGATGGACCAGGGGGTGACAAAATCAGGCTCGCCGACGCCCAATGAGATGATGTCCTCCATCCCTAGGGTCATCTCAAAATATTTCCGAATGCCAGATGGTGGGATGCGCTTTACCTTATCTGCGATCATGGTGTTATCGCCAACCTCTTAGACTCTTCTTTTTCTAATAAAATATCGCCATCCTGCTTGTAGGTTTTAAGTATGAAATGAGTGACGGTACTCTGCACCCGATCCAGTGGTGCCACCTTCTCAGCGATGAAGAATGCAACTTCCTTCATCGTCTTGCCTCTAACTAGCAAAGACAAATCGTGATCGCCAGAAACCAGACGGACTGAAACAACCTCTGGAAATCTTGCAATACGTTCTGCTATTGCATCGTAGCCAACTTCTCGCTCAGAGGTGACTTTCAACTCTATCATGGCATAAACGTGTTCCTCCTCCAGCTTGTCCCAGTCGATCACCGTTTTATATTTCCTAATGATCCCTTTTTTCTCAGCCTCGGCGATCATCTCCCTGACTTTGTGCTCGGGAATTTTTGTTAGCGTAGCAATCTCGCCAGTACTTATCCTTGCATCATTCTCCAGTATTTCGAGTATTTCTTTCATAGTATACCAAAATAAGTTCTTGATAGATATAATAGATATATTACATTAATTAACCTTAAGCAAGCGAATGAATATTTATTATATCTTGAATGCTATTCTAGAGTGTAGAGGGATGTACTTGGCAGATGTGAAAAGAGACTATCTCACCATGGATGACTTCAACCCATCTAACAAAACCGTTTTAGTCCGATTGGACTTGAATTCACCAATCGATCCCAGCACCGGGAGTATACTTAGCGAGGAAAAATTTTGGAGCCATGTAGAGACATTGAAGAGATTAGAGAGGTCAAGGACTGTTTTGCTTTCACATCAAAGCAGACCTGGAAAAAAGGACTTTACCACAATGGAGCCGCATGCAAAAATGCTCAGAGTGGTTTTGCGGCAAAAAGTAACATATGTAGATGATATCTTTGGTTCCTATGCTCAAAAAGCCATAGAAGATATGAAGGTTGGAGATATTCTTCTTCTGGAGAACGTGAGATTCTACTCAGAAGAGTGTGTGGAAAGGAGTCCGGAAGAGCATGCCAAAACGCATCTTGTGAGAGGACTTGCACCCCATTTCGATTTGTTCTTCAACGATGCATTTGCATCTGTTCATAGGTCACATGCATCTCTGATGGGATTTACAGAAGTGCTACCGTCTGGAGCGGGCAAGTTGATGGAAAAAGAATTAGATGTGCTGGACAAGGTCCTCGTCTGTGCGGATCATCCGTGCATATTCGTGCTCGGTGGAACGAAGGCACATGACACGCTCGATGTCATCGAAAACATCCTGTCAAGGGATGGCGCTGACAAAATCTTTTTAACTGGCGTTGCAGCAAATATATTCTTGGCCGCATCAGGAGTGAATATAGGCGCTCCGAGCCTACAATACATAGAGAAAGAAGGATATTCAAACGAGATTCCCAAGGCAAAGGCGTTGCTTCAAAAGTTTAGAGATAAGATAGAGCTTCCCAAGGATGTGGCTCTGAGTAAAAATGGCGAACGAGTTGATGTCTCAATAGAGGATTTACCCGCTAAATATCCAATCTGGGATATAGGGCTTGAGACTATTGTGAAATTCCATGATGAAATCGAGGATGCAAATATGGCAATATTGCATGGTCCTGCAGGAGTGTTCGAGAGGGAAAATTTTGCTCTGGGAACATTGGAGATGATGAAAGCCATCACTAAGGCAGGGTTTTCTATCGTGGGTGGTGGACACACAGGGGCTGCTGTGCAAAAGGCTGGGCTTGAAAGAAAAGTCACACATGTGAGCACCGGAGGAAATGCTTGCCTCAATGTGCTTGCTGGAAAGGAGTTGCCTGGGGTGGTGGCACTAAAGAATGCAGCAAAAAGATTTGGGGGCAAGCGGTAACGTTTATGTTGAATATCGCCAATAAAAATAAAAATAAAAACGATAATTAACGCGCCTCGGTGGCTCAGTCTGGCTAGAGCGAGTGACTTGTAACAAAATTGCAAGACATCACTAGGTCGCGAGTTCAAATCTCGCCCGGGGCTCTGAGAGGAATAATAAAATGGAGAGTGAAAAACATTTTACTGCCAAGGAAGCCAAGAGAGTCGGTGAAGCGCTTGGGATTGACTGGACTGAGTTTGATGTTGAGCAATTTAGAAGAGGGATGGACGTAGAACTGGAGCA
>JAQURP010000072.1 GCA_028715545.1 Methanocellales archaeon
ATAGGTTTCTCATTGCAGGATGATTATACCTATGAGCTGGTTGCTTACAGGCAAAAAGAACGTTGGGGCAATCCTAGGCGTATTGACAAGACGTCAGTACTGGAAGCGGATCTGGCGACATACCCTCACACATGGGATACGGTAGATCTTACCAATGACAAAACTGTCTTTTCGCCGCACTCCCCTTGTCCAGTCCTTTTTGGGATCAGGGGTGATGATATCGACGCAATCAAGATGGCATTCAAGATGATCAAGTCTGAGGAGATAGAGAGGTACATTATCTTCAAAACCAACCAGAGTACAGATGCTCACATAGTGCCTGGAAAGATCGCTTCTGCAAAAAATGGGTGTTCATACGTTCTTGGCGGAACTGTGGTAAAACAGCCCTATTCTATCCAAGGAGGACATGTATTCTTCACCCTTGCAGAGAATGGGCACAAGATAGATTGCGCTGCCTATGAGCCGACGAAGAAATTTAGAGATGTGATTCGACAACTTTGTGTGGGCGATGAGATCCTGGTATATGGTAGCGTGAAAGACCGAACCGTTAATCTGGAGAAGATCGAAATCAAATCGCTCAAAGATCAGTTCGTCGTGCGTAACCCGTCCTGTCCGAAATGTCAAAAACGGATGAAATCCTCTGGAAAGAATCAGGGCTATCGATGCCTCAAATGTGGTACAAAGTCCCAAGAAGAGGAGCACATCCCCATAAACAGAGGTCTGGAACTGGGCTTCTATGAAACCCCTCCCTGCGCGAGAAGACACATATCGAAGCCGTTGATCAGGATGTCCAGGGAAAAAATCCATCCCAGCAGGTGATCGTCAGATTTATGAGCCCAGTATTCAAAAAGTGATGATGATGGAATTGGAAAGTTTGCGGCATGGAACAGAGCTGCTCAAGCGAGGTTTCGCTAAAATGCAGAAAGGTGGCGTCATCATGGACGTAACCAATGCAGATCAAGCCAGAGTGGCTGAAAATGCAGGAGCAGTGGCGGTTATGGCACTCCATGCAGTACCGGCCGATATTCGTAAATCTGGAGGCGTGGCCAGAATGGCAGACCCCCTGATCGTATCTGAGATCATGGATACAGTGACAATTCCAGTGATGGCAAAGGTCAGAATAGGTCATTTTGTCGAGGCAGAGATACTTGAGGCATTGGGCGTTGATATGATCGACGAGTCTGAGGTGCTGACGGCTGCGGATGAGACCTACCACATCGATAAGGTAGGGTTTACCGTTCCTTTCGTCTGTGGGGCCAGAGACCTTGGAGAAGCCCTGAGAAGAATCAACGAGGGGGCGGCGATGATCCGAACCAAGGGAGAAGCAGGAACTGGCGACATAAAAGAGGCTGTCAGACACATGAAAAAGATAATGGGTTCGATAAGGGAGCTAAAGGGCATGAATGATGCAGAGCAAATGAAAGTTTCCAGGGAATTGGAAGCTCCTTTCGAACTCGTAAAAGAGACGGCTGAGATGCAGAGATTGCCTGTTGTGAACTTTGCCGCAGGCGGAATAGCAACGCCAGCAGATGCAGCCATGATGATGCGTTTAGGTGCTGATGGCATATTCGTCGGCTCAGGCATATTCAAGGCAGAGCACCCAGATAAAATGGCAAAGGCAATTGTAGAAGCGGTGAACAACTATGACAAGCCAGAGGTTCTAGCAGAGGTATCAAAGGGGCTTGGCGGACAGATGAAAGGGTTGGATGTTCATACCCTGTCCGAGGACGAGATGCTGCAGACGCGTGGTTGGTAGAGCTAATTATGGGTATCAGAATCGGCGTTATCGCACTACAAGGAAACATAGAGGAGCATGTCCAAGCCGCAGAGCGTGTTTTGGCCGAGCGTGATGGCGGCGAAGTTATTCCAATTAAACATGGGGGGATCGTCCCGAACTGTGACGCTATCATAATCCCGGGAGGGGAGAGCACAACCATTGGCTGTTTGATGGAGCGAGAGGGCATCGCATCCGAAATCAAAGCTGCTGCTAAAAAACATATTCCGATACTTGGGACGTGTGCAGGTCTTATTCTGCTCGCAAAACATGGTGACGGGCAAATAAACAGAACGAAGCAGCCTTTGTTGGGGTTAATGGACGTTCATATGAAAAGAAATGCCTTTGGGAGACAAAGGGAGTCTTTTGAGGCTTTGCTGGATGTGCCTGTGTTGAAGGGCGATAAATTTCCTGCGGTCTTCATCAGAGCCCCTGCCATTACGAGTGCAGAAAAGAACGTGCAGATTCTGGCATCCCTGGACGGGTACATCGTAGCTGCCCGGCAGAAGAATTTGCTCGCACTGGCATTTCATCCTGAGCTGACCAAGGATATGAGGTTCCATCACTATTTCATGGACATGATATTATGATATGATTTGGATTTTCATCCCGTATGATAGCGGTCGCCTCTATTTTCTCCTTTAACCGCAGCTCTTTTACTTTCTTATTTGCAATTTAATTTATTAATGCCAACTGTCATCGCTTTACCAATTCTATCCCCCTGTTTAGCGATGAATGCGCCCACGATTGAAAGAAAGATTACGTAAGCAATGATAAGCGAAAATAATAGTTCAGAAATGCTCCCCATTCCGATTACAACAGCCAGCAGCACAATTGAAAACTCTCCCCTTGGCGTTGTGTATGCCCCGACCCGTAACCCCACTTCAAGCGAGCCGTGCAGTCTCTTTCCAATAAGTGCGCCACTGGCGAACTTTCCAAAAATAGACAGAGTTATGAGCATGAGGAGTGCGAGGACAAAATCTATCGAAGGCAATCCTGTGAATTTAAATGGAAACATCATTCCGAAGGAGAAGAAGAAAATGGTGATGAATAAGTTCTTAAATGAAATGGTGTCCCTGAAGAGCTTCTTGAAGGACTTGACTTCTGAAAGTGCAGAGCCGAGGAAAAATGCAACAATCACCTCAGAAATGCTTAGAAGATATGCAATTGCTGAAAATCCGAATATTAATGCGAAAGTGAGCAGTATTGGTATTTCATCATCACGCTCAAACAGAGGCGAGATGAAGTTGCTTAGCCTTCTGATGAGAGTCAAAATGCATACAATGAGTAGCAAAGTCATTGCTAAGGACACGGGAATCATGGCGAGGCTGCCGGACATAATGGAAGTCAGCACCACGAGCAGGATTGCCAGTATTATGTCCTCGAACACCATCAGCCACACGA
>JAQURP010000073.1 GCA_028715545.1 Methanocellales archaeon
TACCCTCTTAACATGTAGTTTGTAATGACCCAATTCGTGGTATAGCCCATGTAAAATGTTTGAGATGGCAGCTTCCTTACTCATACGGGACTTGGACTTTTTAGAGAAGACTGCAAATGATTGGTCAATTCTGCCATAATCTACCATAATCTTCATCTTATTATAATCTATAAGGTAGTGCCCGGCAACTTTGTAAACTTTCATTAGGTCCCCAAACTCGACTCCTATGGGTTTGAGATGAAGGCGCTCGCAAGCCGTCTTTATCACCAACCTTATCCATTCTTCCAATCCGTACTTAGTATCAAGTTTATATTTCGAAAAAATCCTTTCAAAAGCTTCTAAAGTTTTATCTGATGGCATTATCAACAATTGAATTAAACATATTTAATGTATACCAAACATCCATTTTTCAGAAAAGGGAAATAATCACACACATCACACACACCATTAGCATTTAATTAATTAGTATATATGGTAAAATCACACACAAAGAATATATCGCTTAATTGATTAGGAAAGATTCTGAAAAGTAAGACTCTAACAGCCAACACGATAACCGCTTTTCCCCCTGTGTTTCAATCCTTGTTTTATTAGACTTTTTTTGCAACTTTACGACTTTTTGTGCAAAAGGCACTTTTTATGCAAAGCTACTGTCAGTTAACTATAGATTAACGCTCCATTAACGATAACAATCTTTTATTTTAATTTTAGTCCACCAACCGCAATTTTCACCAACCGCAATTTCAACGGTGAGAAGTTGCAATCAACCGAAGGATTCACCAGTACATATTATATGTATTTCCTTTACATATCACTTATCACGGAGGGATTATTTAAAATAGAAAATGTAAGTGTAGAGTGAAGGAAAATAACTGTTTGATGAATGCCAAGAAACACTTTTTTGTAGTGTAGACAGCACAACCCAAAGGCTTGGATTATGCCATAATTTCATGAAAAAAAGGAGAAAAATCCAAAGGTTTCACTAAATATCGTGCTAATAGAAACAGATCAATTGGACTTATTTATATCATCTCCAAGCCAAGTATCAAATGACTTTTGAGGATGAAGCGGAGAGACGATCAACAAACATGACTACATCCATGGAACAGCAGAATACAATAAAAAGTCAGAAAAGGAGTTGATTGCAGCTGCACTTTATGTTACTTGCTGGCAGGATGTCCTATGAAAGATTCGCTATGCATAGTATGCAAAGGAAAGGGCTTGTGTGGTAGACCTTGCCCGATACTCACCAAGTTTAGAGCAATAGAGAAAATATCACCCTTAGGGGACAGCATCTTTGGGGCGTCCCCACCTTCAGTTTTTGTGGGACGTGTCGGATATCCAAATATCCAAGCAGGACCATTGGTTCCCCCTTTAATAACCGCTAAGGAGGCGCCGATCTATGACGATCCCAGTAAGTGGTTAGGCAAAGATATCAAAGATGTAATTGACCTACGCTCAAATTTAGTCAGATCCAACACCGGTTTAAATGTCAAAGAGCCCTGCGTTTCAACCAACAGAATATTGGCCAAGATCCAGGAGCTTGCGATGGCATCTATGCCGGTCGACACCGAGGTCCACTTTTATAAACCCATTAAAAAGGAATTACGCTTTGATGATGTTTTAAGTCCAATGGGCCCTTCAGGCAGGATTAAAACACTGAAAATAACAGAAAACCCATCGGTTCCCAAAAAAATTGACCATCTTGTCTTCGACACTGATGTCTTAGCCAAGGATGCGATAGGAGAATTATACAAGGGCGACATCTCGACCTACCATATAGGCAGACTGTTCTCGGTCGGACTGCTTGGCAGACACGATGACCGCAAACTTGTCCCAACAAGATGGTCGATCACAGCAACAGACGATATCATAGGCAGGGAACTGATCACCCAAGTCAAAACTAACCCGGAACTCGATGAGATAAGGGTTTTCAGTGACCAAAAATTTGGCAATAGATTTGAGATACTCCTGCTGCCCAGAATTTTTTCATTCGAGTTGATAGAGATCTGGTTACCAAAATCCACCTGGGCAGGCAATACAATGTGGATTGGAGAAGACAGAGAAGGATATGATGGCAGGACAACTTATTCTCACATAGCAGGAGGATATTATGCTGCACGGCTTGGGTGCCTTGAGTATCTGGAGAAAATAAAAAAACAGGCCCTGATTTTGATAATACGGGAGATTCTCCCGGCCTATTGGGCACCCCTTGGCAGCTGGGTAATCCGAGAGACAGTAAGGAACGCTATGTTACAAAAACCGAAAAGATTTGACTCCGTGGAAGAGGCAATAGGAGACATAGCCGCAAGAATACGAACCCCATTATCAAAATGGAGACAAAAGGCAAAATTCCTGGAGCTATACAAATTCCAGAAAACTCTGGCAGATTTTTTTAAAGACAAAGCAAAAGAGGGTTTGTTATAACAGAAAATAGAAAGAAAAGGCATAAAGTAATGGAAAAATCGTACACATTTCTTTTATAGATCGACTTTTATCCATCTAAGAAACTACCAAGTGAGATGCAACAAGCATGCATTATCTGTAAAAAAAAAATGCGCCGGCCGGGATTTGAACCCGAGTTTATGGCTTGGCAAGCCATAGTGATAACCACTACACTACCGGCGCGATGAAGATTAGAAAGAATGGTCGGAAAGGCTTATGTCGGGAGTGGGATTTGAACCCACGACAACTCGGTCTTCAGCCGAGCGCTCTCCCAGGCTGAGCTATCCCAACAAGGGTTACTTCGACCTTTCTTTTCCTCGAACACCTAGGGGCTACAACCTTGAAACCAGATTTTGAATTCAAGGCACGCCCTTCGGATGGGCCCGATGCGATTCGAACGCATGACCGCTCGGTTATGAGCCGAGCGCTCTAACCAAACTAAGCTACGGGCCCATGTACCGAGATATACCCGCCCCATTACTTAACTTTTATTGACTAATTTTT
>JAQURP010000074.1 GCA_028715545.1 Methanocellales archaeon
GTTGCTGCGATCACAGGCGTGTTATTAACGAGTTATCTAGGGACACAAGCACAGGCTGTGAATATTGGAAGATATTACGGCGGAATTTTGGGCAGGGCTGATAGGCTGGTAGTTATATTTATCGCGACAATCGCAAATTTGCTCTACTCGGACAACATTTATGGGTTACCCATTCTTGGATGGATATTGCTCCTAATAGCAATTACTAGCCATTTTACAGCCATTCAACGATTTACAGGCATCTGGCGAGAACTATCTAAGTAGGGGTTTGATTGGGGGATTTGGCTTCAAAAATATCTCTCAAAAATATCTCAGGCGAACATCTCTCCAGGTTCAGATGGTGGTTCCATTTTCGGAGAATTGGCTAAAACTTTCTTTACAGCTCTATCAAAGTCGCTCATCGTTACTGCCTCCCTATTCTCCCGGATTGCAAACATACCGGCTTCCATGGCGATGGCGCTCAGATCCGCTCCACTTAAGCCATCAGTTACAGATGCTGTTTGCCTAAAGTCGATTTCATCAGCGATATTCATGTCTTTGGTATGGATTTTGAGTATCTCCGTTCTGGCCTCAAGGTTTGGTAGCGGTACCTCGATCATTCTATCAAAACGACCAGGACGAAGTAGGGCAAGATCAAGGATATCTGGACGATTGGTAGCTGCAATAATTTTAACATCTCCTCTTGGATCGAATCCATCCATCTCTGCTAGGAGTTGCATAAGCGTTCTTTGAACCTCTCTGTCACCAGACGTTGCACTTTCGAGACGTTTCGCCCCTATTGCATCCAACTCATCTATAAATATGATGGAGGGGGACTTCTCTCTCGCCATTTCGAATAACTCGCGGACAAGGCGAGCACCTTCGCCGATATACTTTTGAATCAGTTCGGAGCCCACAATCCTAATAAAAGTAGCCTCTGTGCGTTTAGCAACAGCTTTTGCCATCAGCGTTTTTCCGCTTCCTGGTGGACCATATAACAATACACCTTTTGGTGGTTTTATGCCTACCTTAACAAAGATGTCTGGATTAATTAATGGTAGCTCAACGATCTCCTTTAATTCTTGTATTTGTGCTTCAAGTCCACCTATTTGATCGTAATCTACAGATGGAGATTCGATGATTTCCATGCCATAAACTGTTGGATCCTTGGGTGGCGACAAAACGCCAACAACTGCCAAAGTCTGCTGATTCAGAGCAACCCTAGTCCCGGGCAGTAGGCTGGACCCTTCGATAAATTGAGAGGCATTTACAACAAATTTGGGACCCGTACTGCTCTTAATTACCACTTTCTCATTTTCTAGAACATCTAGGATGGTCCCAACAACTAATGGTGGACCTTTTAGTCTTTCAAGTTCACTCTTCAGTTTTCGGATCTCTCGCTCGTACTGTATTTTTTGGTTTTCTGCAAATCGCCTTTCGCTCTCTATTCTGCGATAATCCTCCCAAAGTCTGAGATTTTTCTCCTCTAATTGACGAACTCTGTCGAGCAGATATTTCGAGAAATCATCTAGCTCTGGGTCAGTACTAGCATCATTCATCTGTAATCCCGTAATATTAATTAGGCTCATGTTGTATATATTTCTTGGTATGGTTTACTGTGAAATATGCGGCGCAGAAATCAAAGGACAGTTACATACAATCGACATAGAGAAATCTCATCTAAATGCATGTGATAAATGTGTACAGTACGAACGGTTTCCAACCTACGGAGATCCAAGAGCTTCTATGCCTGGAAACCAAGAGATTTCTGTACTTTCGGATATAGTCAAGAGATCCCATCCTTTTGGGCTTGGGGGCGTTAGTAATGTGCGCAAACCGCCTTGGGTGGAAGACGATCAGCGTAGGTTGCTTCGCGGAAAAGATGCCCGCGTTAAAAAAATCAGAAGAAACAGAGTTACATATGACCAACTTGTTGAAGAATTAATCCCAGATTTTTATAAAATAGTTAGCAGGGCACGTCAAGCTCATGGTTGGACCCAAGAAGAGTTTGCATCTATGATAAGAGAGAAGTCATCACTGATAAGTAAAATAGAGTGTGGCGACATGATGCCAGAAGATGATGTGCGAAAGAAACTGGAGCACACTCTGGGCATCAAGCTAACTGAACAAGTCCTAGAACCTAAGCTGGACACACAGGATCAAAAAGAACTTACGTTTGGCGAGATCGCTGTGATCAAGCATAAAAAAACTGTGATCAAGCGTAAAAAAAGATAGCAGAGAAAGTAGGTAGAGCCCCATCCATCGCGCCTATTAGTGGGAAAATTAAAGCAGAAATACGGCAGCAGCCACTACAGTCGTCCACGAGCCGTTTTTGCCTCCAATGGCAGATTGGGTTATGTTCTTCGTTCTGACTATTTTACCACTAATTTTCCAGATTTCTCTCTTCTCATCATAACTAACATTTGGGTCAAATTCAACGCCCAGCGTGGATGCCAACATCGATGCAGCTAAATCTTCTGCATAATCTCCTGCTATTTGTTCACTCTCACCAAAAGAATGATGCTCGCTCAAATATCCATATGCCTTTCGATCTGAGGGTATTGCACATCCAACCGATGAGGCAATTAGTCTATTATGCTCATTTGTTGCATTCTGTGCCATGACACAAAATACGACTTGTCCTGGTTCTAGTCCACCTAAATATTGACTTCTTGGGACTATTTTACAGCCAGGCGGAAAAATGCTTGAAACGGTAACAAGATTATATTTTTCTATCTTGGCCTCTCTTAGGGCCAACTCGTAGGAGCTTAACTTTTCTGTATGCCTCCCAACACCTCTAGTAAAAAAAATCATCTTAGGAACTAATGGCGTATTCATTTGTCACCTCTCTTGCAGAACTTGTATTTAAATATAACATATGCAC
>JAQURP010000075.1 GCA_028715545.1 Methanocellales archaeon
GTAATTTTTCCAGTAACTTTAATACCCCAAAGATTGCAATGCCTAATAGAATCCCCCAGGTCAATGTGTTCACGGGATTATAGCTGGCGCCATGCATGATCGGGTCAATGTAATATTCGGTGATGAAATTCTGGAACGATGAAACAACCATGAGGTACTTGTTTGAACGAAAAGGACTTAAATGCTTCCAAACGGATGCAATTGCCAAGAGACATATTTGTAGGACCTGATGCAATAAATGATGTCGGCAAGGTCTGTAAGGAACTCAAACTTGATGGTTGTGCCCTTGTGGTGACAGGCAAAATCACCAAACAGATAGCAGGTGAAAGAGTGGTAAAAACACTATCTGAGGAGGGTTATGAGGCTGATACGATCATCGTTTCATCTGCATCCACGCCTGAGTTGAAGTATGTTAAACATCATGCAGGCAAGATCGGTGCGACTTTTCTGGTTGGCGTTGGTGGAGGAAAATCTATAGATATCGCTAAACTCGCATCCACACAATTAGGCATTCCTTTTCTAAGTGTGCCAACAGCAGCTTCTCATGATGGCATCGCCTCATCCAGAGCGTCTTTAACCCACAATTCTCAGACTGTTTCAGTACAAGCACAAACACCGCTAGGCATTATCGCTGACACGAAGATAATCGCATCTGCCCCATATAGGTTATTAGCATCAGGTTGCGGAGATATCATCTCAAATTATACTGCAGTCAAGGACTGGCAATTGGTCAATAATCTACATGACACTAAATACAGCGAATATGCGGCTGCTCTGTCTCAGATGACTGCAAAGATAATAGTGGATGCATCTAACTCCATCAAACCTAGACTGGAGTCTTCAGTCCGAATTGTGGTCAAGGCTCTAATATCCTCAGGTGTGGCAATGAGTATTGCAGGAAGCAGCAGACCCGCATCAGGCTCAGAGCATAAGTTTAGTCATACATTGGACAGAATCGCACCTAAACCTGCTTTGCATGGTGAACAATGCGGTGTAGGCACGATCATGATGATGTACCTTCACAAGGGTGATTGGCAATCCATTCGAGATGCGCTGAGGAACATAGGTGCGCCGACTAATTCGGAAGAATTAGGCATCGACGACACATACATCATCGAAGCACTGGTTCATGCCCATGAGATTCGACCAGCTAGATACACGATCCTCGGGACTGGCTTGAGTAGGGAGATTGCCGAGAAACTTGCAAGAACTACAGGAGTTATAACATGAATATTATAAAAGTAACACTTATTGGAACGCGATTGGCAAAGGTTGGGATTGAATTCGTCTTCAATGGCCCAACAAGTGAATGTGAGGGGTGTAGGCTCAAAAACACTTGTATGAATTTGGATATTGGAAGGCGATACCGAGTAGTGGGCACGAGAGACACACACCATGAGTGTCCCCTGCATGATGGGGGCGTTTATGTCGTAGAGGTTGAGGAGGCTCTTACTACAGTAGCCATAGAGTCAAGGAAAGCGCTGGAAGGCTCAAAAATATCTTTTAATCCACCAAGATGCGACAAAAATAAGTGCAATATCTATGACCTTTGTCACCCTCTCTGGCTTCGCCCTGGAGATAAATGCACGATTCATACCGTACTAGGTGAACCACCGGAGAATTGCGCTGATGGACTTGCACTCAGATTGGTCGAGCTGAAAAGGGAATAGTGTAAGATGAGTAAAAAAAAAATAGGTTTAATATCCCTTCTCCGACGGGTTGAGAGCTTCATTGAGCGCGTGAAGAAGGCATTTAGAAGAGGGCTACGTATGGTATGCCATCGATTCAACACAATCTCTGCTACTGAATAAGATCGTGAATGATGTCGTAAAAGAAACTGGATATTCACTAGTATTCCCCACACAAAGACAGGAGACCAAATGGTGTTATTGTTATAGTGATACTTTAGACACCCTAGAAGATATTCATGTCCATCTTCAGGTTTTAGTTGAAGAGCAGAACATAGTTGATTACAAAAAAGAAAATGAACTCCTAAAAACCCTCTTAAAAGAGGTATGGGCACCTATTGTGCATTGATTGGCGATAAATTTAATCGCCTCTTCGAACCAAAGGATCAGTGCTGCATCACCTATGACTACGAATCAAGAGAAATTGAAGATGTGATTGGTAAAGCAGTTAAAAGTGCGGGATTAGAGCCAATAATCTCAAAACATATTAAACTGGGTGAGTCAACTGGGTTGTATTGCACAACCATTTGCGAGTCAATCAAATCCTCAAAAATTTGCATAACAGATATCTCTGAGGAAAATACGAATGTGGGGCTAAAGATAGGTATTGCTTGGCGTTATGGTAAACCAGTGATCTTAACTAGGGACAAAACAAAAAAGTCAGACATATCAGCGTTCACACGTGTTAACTACCAAGATGCCAATGAGTTAGAGACAGAACTCACAAGGAAAATACAAGATGTTGAAAACGGCGTGTTTGGGCTTTAACGATGCTTAGGATGATGCTAAAATAAGTTATTGCCCTTCGGTCTTACTATCCTTTCCACCCTCAATATTCTTTTCACTCTTTTTAGCCTTCTTCTCAACTTTTGGAGCAACGTGCTTTTCCAGATATCTGACTTCCTGTAATCTAGTATTAGAGAGGATCTCATTAGCGATTCTTTGTTTTGACACTAACCAACGTTGATCAAATGATAAAGCATATGGAACTATTACCGTTGCTATACCCCCCTCAATTTCAACATCGAGATCGGCATCCACATACAAATGTATCAATCCCTCCATCTTAGCCTTCGTACCCTCCAATTTCTCATCTA
>JAQURP010000076.1 GCA_028715545.1 Methanocellales archaeon
AAAAAAATTAAAAATGAGCGGAAGCCTCCTCATTCGGTTGAACACAATGTTATGGTCTTCTTTAGTATGCGACCGCTCTTCTTTTCTATGCGATCCCGATTTTAACATTTATTATAACAGATATACTAGTTAGTTAGAAAGTAAACAAAAACTAGGATATACTGGCATAATTACTATATTAATATCGAATTTAATATCGCTTTGGTCTATTTTTCTGGTAGCATTCCTTACAATATACGGGTCTTGTACCATCCGGCTTGAAAGGAACTTCTGTTTCAGTACCACAATCTGCGCATGTTACAGTATGCATCTCTCGTGGTCCTCTGTCGAATCTCCTAGGGCCGAAATCTCTTCTCTCACTCATTTTATTTTTTTCTCCTTTTTTTATAACCCATTTGGAAATAATTTAGAATTAAATTCCTTTTGGGTAACAGGCAATCGATCTCATGGTATATAGATTTATGGGTGATTTAAGGTATTTTCACTCATCACTCATCGATAAAAGGGTTTTTAAGTTGGGGCAATAATAGGTGGTCATATGCTAAAAAGGGAGGATGTCTTAATTGAGGCGCTTCCTTACATCAGGGAATTACAAGACTCTATCACCGTGATCAAGATCGGTGGACACGCGATGCTGGATCGAAACGTCATGGAGGATATAATCAGAGATGTGGTGCTTTTACGCTATGTCGGGGTGCGTCCTATAGTGGTGCATGGGGGGGGACCCGAGATAACCAGAAAGACGGAAAAAATGGGGAAGAAGCCAGCCTTCGTAGCAGGACTCAGAATCACGGATGATGAGACTTTAGAAATCGCGCAAATGGTGCTAGTTGGGAATGTTAACACACGCATCGTCTCCTTGATCGGCAAGCACGGCGCAAAAGGAATAGGACTCTCTGGAAAAGACGGACGCTTGATCGTTGCGAAGAAGAAATCGCCCCAAAAAGTTCTCATAGAGGGTGTTGAGCAAGAGGTGGACCTTGGGTGGGTGGGTGAAACCGAGAGAATAAATCCGGAAATACTTACACTGGTAGTCGAGAAGGGTTATATACCTGTGATATCGCCCATAGCAGTGGATACTGATGGAAATAGCCTGAATATAAACGCAGACAGTGTTGCTGGCGACATAGCTTCATCAGTAAAGTCCAAGAAGCTGATAATGCTGACGGATGTACCTGGCATTCTACATAACCCCTCAGATCCAAAATCCCTCATATCGCAGATCTCAGTGGAAGAGGTCAAGAAACTGGTTTCTAGCGAAATGGTCCAAGAAGGAATGATCCCAAAGATAGGGGCATGCATCAAAGCAATTGAGGGCTCTGTCGAGAAAGCGCACATAATTGATGGAAACATACCTCATGCGCTTTTGCTGGAACTTTTCACTGATAAAGGGATAGGAACTGTAATCTATAGGTGAGAAATCATGGAAGCGATGCGAGAAATCGAGCTTGAGGGTCATATTATCGATTCGATGATCCTGACGAAGGTATTCGATAAGATAATGGACATGGATGGCGAGTTTGAAATCTTGGATTTCAGGATTGGAAAACATAAGACTGAGACTAGCTACGCTCGCCTCATGATTATCGGCGAGGATGATGTACATGTGGATAGGATCCTAAGCGAATTACATCGATTGGGCGCACGATTGCCAGAAATGGAAGATGCCCTATTGGAGAGAACACCAGCTGACAAAGTCATCCCAAAGGGCTTTTACTCCACTACGAATCATCCAACCTATGTCAGGCATAATGGCAAATGGCTGACCGTCGAAGACATAGGGATGGATTGTTTGATCCAGATAGATGGAAATAGGGCCATATGCAAACCGCTTTCACATGTTCTTAAGGGCGATTTGATCGTGATTGGACCGAGAGGTGTGCGTGTGACCCCGCCCGAGCGCCCAAGAAAAAGATCGATTTTCGAGTTCATGGGCAATGCTACCTCTTCTGAGAGACCATCAGAGACGTTGATTCATCAGATTGCCGAAGAGATCATCGACGTAAAAAACAAAGGCGGTAAGATTGCAGTGGTGATTGGGCCAGCAGTCGTGCACACTGGAGCAGCGGGTGCACTGGCAGAGATGGTCAAGAAAGGCTATGTGAGCGTCTTGTTGGCAGGAAATGCATTGGCTGTTCATGATATCGAGTATAACCTGTATGGTACTTCCCTCGGAATGGACATAGGTAAAGCGGAACCCGTGTCAGGAGGACACAAACACCACATCTACGCGATCAGTGAAGTCATGCGGGCTGGCTCCATAAGGGCTGCAGTCGAGCAGGGCATAATCACCGGCGGAATCATGTATGAATGCATTAAAAACGATACGCCCTTCGTGCTAGCTGGCTCCATAAGGGATGATGGGCCCTTGCCAGATGTCATAACGGATGTGATGGTTGCACAGGACAAGATGAGGGCTGCGGTAAAAGACGTCGATCTGGTGTTGATGATGGCTACAATGCTGCATTCCATAGCAATCGGTAACCGCCTGCCATCCTATGTGAAGACCATTTTTATCGATATCAACCCTGCCACCGTGACGAAGATCATGGACAGAGGAACAGC